>CAZTHU010000071.1:0-8549 GCA_964613575.1 uncultured Eubacteriales bacterium
TATTATATGAGTCTTCTTTAATTGAATCCATCTTCTCCTTTCTATATTATGTTGTATATGGATCTTCTAATGAACTAGCCATTCCAGCTACTGCACCTTCTAATATTGTGTTTTGCGTAACATCTTCATAATAATACTCCAGTAACATAGATCTAGCTTGATTAAACTTTTTTATATTTGCATAATCCACTAAATCTCGTTCAAACCTTATCACATGTTCTGGCTCAAGCATATTTATCGCTATAAATACAAAGCTTGTAATCACGAATGTAAAAAATGAAGCTACCAACACCAATGCTAAATTACCCTTAAAGATCGTCTTTTTCTTCAATTATTAAACCACCTTCCAACACAGTCATATTTACATTAAAACTAAAGTCAACTAAGAGTCCAAATACTTCATTGGATCAACAGGCTCACCACTTTTCCTTACCTCGAAATGCAAATGTGGTCCTGTTGATACACCGGTACTTCCAATCCTTGCAATAACATCACCTACTTCAACACTCTGCCCTTGGCTTACTAATAAAGAACTACAATGAGCATATAATGTAGAAATACCACCACCATGATCAATTAAAACTGTCTTCCCATATCCACCTTCCCAATCTGATATCTTTACTTTCCCAGCATTAGCAGCTATTATATTTACCCCTTGATTTGCTGCTATATCAATACCTGTATGCATTCTAGAATAGCCAAATACTGGATGTTGTCTTACACCAAAATACGCCGTTATTCTTCTACTACTTGGAACAGGCCAACGCATCTGTCCACCAACATATTGTTGTGCACTTAACTTCATTTGCTTTATACGTTCCTCAATATCCTTTGATTCCTCTAATAGTTGTTCTTCTTGCCTTTTTAATATATCTATACGATCATTTCTTTCGTCCATTTGCCTCTCAAGTAATTCTTGATTTCTTTTAATATCATCTACAGTTACATTAGTAGCATCTATCCTAGTTAAAAGATCTGCTATATTTTCTTGCAATTGTTTTTCCTTTACCTCTAACTCTTCTTGTGCAAGAATAAAATCCTTTATGATTTTAGCATCTCTTTTCGCAATCTTATTTAACAGTTGTACTCTGCTAGTAAGCTCTGCTAAATTTTCTGCCTCTATAATAACATCTAAGGCTGTTTTATTAGCCCCTTTATACATTGCCTTTACTCTTGATTTAAAGGTTTCTTTTGAATTCTCGTAACTTTCTATAGTTTCTTTTAGACGCTTCTCTAAAACTTTCAACTCTTTAAGCCTTTCATCCTTATCTTCTTCTAAATCTTCTATTAACGTCTTATACCTACCATATTGTTCCATCATCCTATTTATTCTAACTGTATCATTACTAAGCTCCGATTCTTGTTGCTTTATTTGTTTTCGCGCTTCAACTCTTTTATCCTCTAAAGAATCCTTAACTCCCTGAAGCTCAGTTATATTATCTGCAACAGAAACTATAAAGAAAATAAAAACCGACAGAACACAAACACCAAACATTAATAACTTTTTCAAATTTGTAACCCCCTTTTTGCTAATAATCTACTCAAAAGCTAAACCTTCAAATACTTTCTTATAGAAACAACACTTCCTACAACCCCAACCAAAACTCCTAATAGAAGGTAAAAAACTATCAAGTCACCTGCAATATAATTAATACTAACAAATTGCAACATCTGTATATTATGAGAATAATTTTCTACAAACCAATTATATAGAAAATAAACAACTACAAAACCTATTGCTGAACCTATCACTCCAATAACTAAACCCTCTATAATAAATGGCCATCTGATAAACCAGTCAGTAGCACCGATATATTTCATTATATTTATTTCTTTTTTTCTAGCAGACATTCCTATTCTGATAGTGTTTGAAATGATTACAACCGATGCTATAGATAAAAGCACCATCAAAAACAGACTAAAATAAGTTATCCACGTCACAACTGTATTTATAACATCCATAGTTTGCTGATCATAAGAAATATCCTCAACCCCAGGTATTTTACTAAACTCATTTGCTAGCATTTCACTTTTTTCAATATTATTTAAAGTCAATATAAATGAGATTGGCAAAAACATGTCTTCTTCATCAAGCCTAAATTCATCACCAAACATCTCATTAGCTCTCACTAAGGCATCTTTCTTAGAAATCATTTTAACGTCTAGCACTTGCTCATGATTCTTAACTTTTTCTTTTATATGCTCTACATCTTCTTCCTCTAAAAAGTCTTCACAAAAAATCTCCAGTTGTGGCTGTTTTGCAAGCTCAGCTGAATTTACATTTAAATTCGCAGTTACTATAACAAAAATACCAAACACAATAAGTGAAGCTGTTATAATAACAATAGACGCAAGCGACATTATTTTATTTCTATAAATATTCACCAAACCCTCTTTTATACAATACCTGATTGTCCTCATATTCATCTTTGTACAACCCTTCCTGTTCGTCTCTTACTATAATTCCATTTTCTATTGCCAAAACCCTTTTTTTCATCTTATCAACTACCGCTCTTTCATGAGTTGCAACAATAACAGTAGTTCCCCTTGCATTTATCTCTCCTAAAAGCCTCATTATCTCAGATGTAGTCTCTGGATCTAGATTCCCAGTAGGCTCATCAGCTAAAAGTAATACGGGCTTATTTACAATTGCTCTAGCTAAAGATACTCTTTGTTGTTCTCCACCAGATAGCTCATGCGGATACGACTTAGCCTTGTTACTAAGTCCTACTAAACTCAAAACTGTTGGTACTTGGCGCCTTATTTCCCTAGGAGTTGCACCAACAATTTTCATTGCAAACTCTACATTTTCATAAGCCGTTTTATTAGGAAGTATTCTAAAATCTTGAAAAACAATTCCCATCCTTCTTCTAAAGTAAGGAACTCTCCTTCTTGAAAGTTTTTTTACAACCTTACCATTTACAATTATATCACCATCTGTCACCACTTCCTCTTTTAGCATTAACTTCATCATAGTTGACTTTCCCGAACCACTTGAGCCAACTAAGAAGACAAACTCACCTTTTGAAATCTCGAAATTAACATTATTAAGTGCAACAGTACCGCTTGGATATATTTTAGAAACATTCCTAAATTGTATCAAATTTAATCACTCCATATCAATTTACTCTTAAAAAGTCTCCATTTTACTATCTAAATATCTTTTAATCATCATACCAATTTTTAGCTTAAGAGCATCATCAAAATTTCTAATATCTAAGCCAATCAACTCATTAATTTTATCAAGTCTATGCGTCATTGTATTTCTATGAACGTAAAGCTCTCTTGACGTTTGACTTAAGTTCAAACTATTCCCAAAGAAACTTTTCACCGTTAATAACATTTCCCCATCCAACACTTCATCAATCTTCCCTTTGAAAATCTCGTCAAGATATAAATTACACAAATCTTTAGGAAGGTTAGATATAATTCTTACTACACCAAGATCATTATAACTTAGAATATATGATTTGTCATCAAATATTTTTCCAGCCCCGATAGCAATTTTTGCCTGTTTATAAGCTTTACCAATGTTTTTAACACCTCTTAAACTATCACTTAAGCCAATTGAATAATTTTTCAGCTTATATTTTTTCAACATATCTACTAAAATTTCTGAAAATTCAGAAACAAAATCCTCCTTTAAAACCTCTAACACCAAAACCAATACATTATCATCAATTAATAATACAAAATCTTTACTACCTACAACTGAACTAATCTGAGTATAAAACGCTGTTTTAATCAAGTCATTTGAAATTATAACATAAACAATTCTCTGCATGCAATTATCTATTCCTAATTTATCTGCACTCAAATAAATTTCTTCTAAAGAAACATTCTCAAGTACAACATCCTTTATAAAGCTTATTTTATCATACTTTTGATTAAACAACCTTTTAAGGTGCAAAATATTTGCTGTAAATAGATCTAATATCTGTTCACAATTAGCATTTTCTTTTGAGATAAATGTTACAAGTTCAATTTCATTTGACTCTAAAATCTTCTTAAAATAATACTCACTTACACTTCCCGCATTCTTATCTTCTAATAAAATTTCTTCATAATATTTAAATTTTTTTGCAGTCAAACTCTTATCTGAACAAGCAACAACAATCCCTCTACCATCAACAACACCAATTGTTCCAACAAAAAACTCTTGTATAGAATCTATAGCTTCCTTAAAATACTTATAAATTGCATCCAACCTCCTAACAAACAAAAATTTACTTTTTTGTTTTAACCAGTAACTGTCTTTGTTTTTCCATTATATATTTGTTCAAAATTTCTTGGGTACTTTTATCCATATCATAAAATTCTACACCTATATCATAGCTTTCAATCAACCCTGCATCTACAAATCTAGATCTAACAACTCTTCCTTTAACACTAACCACATCATTATTTGTATAATTTACAATTATCTTTAGCTCACAATCTTTTTCTATCTTTTTATCAGACTTAAGCCTTACTCCCATGGCACTAATATCACAAACTTTGATATTTCCACCCTGCAAGCACTCACTCACAATCACCTCATTTGAATCACTTGCACATGGAACTCTGAAAAAATTTCTACGTTGACGTTTAACCATATCACCGCAAACATCTGCAATAATACTAGGTGGTCTAGAATATTTATCTATACCCTTTACGACGCATGGTATTATATACAAAGAAGGTTTTCTAACATCATTATGAGCATAATAAATGTTAATTTTTGTATTGTTCGCAAATATCATATACGCTTTCTTAACTATAGGAAGGGCTAGTCTTACTTTATTATCTAAGTCAATATCAACAATTTCACTTAAATAATACTCACTCTCATATTCCGTTTTATACTCACCATCCAAAACCTCTAACTTTACTTTCATCCCATTTATATCGCTCAATTTCATCCTGTTTCACCTTCCACTTTTTGACATTATGTGTAATTCTCTCCTTTTCTTATATATCGACCAAAAATAAGCTTTTCTTTAGGGCTTTAAGCTCATACATACTCCCACACTAACCAAAAACCTATAGCCATTTCTTCTTGAAGCACATCAGGCTTTACATATACAACGCCTGGTTTTCTTGATAAAATAATGTCCTCACCAACTTTATAATTTTGATTTCCAATATCAGGATCAAAAGCCACTATTCTTTCAAAATTCTCACCTGGCAACCTAATAGTTCCTACTAAAATTATCACATGACCACCCGTAGTAAAGTTTCCTCTTCCCACCGAAGCGATCGCAAGATAGTTTCCCCTCTTAAGATGCGTCTTTACATACCATATATTGTTACTATACTCATGTTTCAAATTATATAAATTAGATACAAAGGGGTAAAGCCTGCCTTCTGTGCCACTAGATGATGTCATAAAATCATTCTCCATAGAAATATTAGCAACAACACCGGGGTCAACCTCACTATCAGCTAATGTTGCAACAATCATTGCCATTGCAGCAGGCCCACATCCGCTAGTTGAAATAGTCCTATTTCTTTGTTCAACACCTCTTTGCACTGCATAATAAGGATTTTGATGCCAAATTCCATATGTTTGCCCATAATATACAGGGTCAAGTGGACTTTTGCCATCACTTTGATAGCGAAAGAAACTATCCTCACCAAATGAATCTTGTAAAAACATCTCATCTTTTATAAGTGTTTTATCTATTTTCCAATTATCTACTGAATCTAATAAAACTTTCATAGTAGCATCGTTCACTCTTCCTGTTGCCTTTAAGCCATTATGCGCTTGAAATAATTTTAAATGAGCTACTGTAAGATCGTCAAACACCCCACTAAAGCTTCCATCATCTTCATATAACGTTGGCACAGTATATAGCGCAGTAAATATTGGCGCCTTTAGCTCTCTCCATTTCTCAAGTAGCATTTTTATATATATAACACCATTATACTCCCTATTTAAATCATAACCCAAATATTCTTGCCCATCATGATATTCATCTTTTATCTCAATACTTTCAAAGAAGCGGATCATTTTTATCAAAAGCTCATTATCAACCTCAAAGGCACCAAAAAAATCATGCAATATTCCCTGAACATCCATATTAAATTCTCCAGTATATTTAAAAGTATATTCGCTCTTATCCAAATCATTTAACAATGTATTCATAAGAAGTTGAACCCTTAATACTATATCAGTCCTTTCATCATGTCGACTAACAGGCTCACTGTCAAAATCCACTTCAGCCAATGGATCTATTACTACAAGCCTGTTTTTGGGAAGAACGATATCTGATTTTGCCTTCTTTATATTTTGTATTTTTCCACTTATAACATTTTCAAAATCTGTTTTTCCATTACCTAAGCTGTCAGTATTTGTTGGGTCAATACCATACTCATATATTTCAACACCATCTGGCAAACCATCACCATCGGTATCTGGATTTGTAGGATCTGTTCCATAAACCCTTAGCTCATCTATATTAGAAAGACCATCCCCGTCAAAATCCAAATCGCTATCATATACACCATTTCCTACAGAACTATAACGAAGAGGACTTAATCTATTATTAAAGATAACAACCTCTTCAAAATCAGTCAAACCATCCCCATCAGTATCAACCTTATCAACTAAAAGTCCCATAAGTCTTTTATGATAATTACTAATACCATCGTTATTACTATCAATAAGCCTTAAAAATCTAAATTCTTTATCTACTTTATTCCCATAAACATCCTCCACATAAACCTTAACAATATTTAGTCCATCTTTTATTTTAGGTATATCTAACTCTAGGTATACAGTCTCAGTAAACTCATCCTCTTTTATTTCGATAATCCTAGGTCTTCTAGACTCATATATCTTGTTTTTATTACCATCTCCCGGCAAATTATGTACATTATAATCAACAGCGATTACTGTATTAGCAAATACTCGAATTTGAACCTTTTTTTCCTCTTCATCCGTTTCAATCTCCGACTGACCATAAACGAAAGGGCTTCTAATTACAATCTCAGGTTTCATTTCTTTATACGGATTTTCTAACTCTTGTTTTTCTTCCTCTTGCTCTTTTTCATCTTTAATTTCTTCACTTCCATCTGTTTCAGCCTTCAAGTCATCTTGTTTATTTTCATCTTTCTTGTCTTCAGCTTCCTCATTTTTCTCTTGTGCATACTCATCATCTTTTGCTAACTCTTTTTCAAGCGCTTCTTCAGGCTCTTGTTTATCTTCTTCCGATTTATCTTCTTCCGGTTTATCTTTTTCTTCTTGTTTCTCCTTTTCTACTTGTTCATCTTTTTCTTCTTCCTCTTTCGTATCTAACTCTTCTCTCATCTCTGCGTCTTCTTGTTTCTTTACTTCTTCATTTACACCATCAAAATTATCTTTTTTATAATCTTCTTTTTTTCCATTAAGGTCATTAATTAACTCTTCCGATTCATTACTATTCATCTTTTCTCTAGAGTTCTGGATTACGACCATAGTCTCTGCTCTAGTTGCTTTATTATGCGGTAGAAAACTACCATCAGGATACCCCGTCAATATCATATTAGAACTAACTACCATAACATTTTGATAAAACCATGCATCTTTATCTACGTCATTATACTCAACATCATAATTATCGTTTTCCCATGTAAATCCAAACGCTTCTTTCACTAGCGTTACAAGTTCTGCGCGATTCACATACCCATCTGGCCTTAATGTTCCATCTTCATAGCCTGTAATAATATTATCATTAAAAGCTCTAACCATTATATCCCAATACCACATTGTATCATCTAGATCTATGAAATCTTTGTTCGTTATTTCATCGTTCTTTTCTTTTAAATCAATCGAATTTAATAATAAAGCCACAATCTCAGCCCTAGTAATGTACTCATCTGGATTAATCTCATAGATTTCATCTTCTAGTTTAAATCCAGATACAACATCATCTTCTATTAAACCAACGATCCAATCCTTCGCCCAGTGTTCTTTTATATCTTGATATTTCAAAAAAACATCCTCATTTATTTCCATAGAAAAACTAACATGCATTAATAGAAAAAATACTCCCAAAACTACAATACAAAAAATGTTTTTCTTTTTCATATAATCACAACCTTCCTTCTCTTATACTTGTAATTAACCTTAATTTATGATATATAATATCATAACAGTTTAGAAGGTGCAACAACATACAAAGAAGGTGGCATAATATGTATTCTTTAAATAAAAAGAAAGAATTTGATTTTTTTAAGCAACTTGATTTTTTTATACTAATTCCAACAATTTTGCTAACCTTAATTGGCCTTATAGTTGTAAGAAGTGCTGTCTTAACTAGACCCGATGGTGGTATTAGTATCATGATAACTCAAATTGCAGGTCTTATAATAGGGGTCTTTTCATGTTTCATATTAACAAAAATAGACTACAAGGACTTGAAAACATTAGCTTACGTTCTTTATGCTTTTAGTTTAATCTTAGTTGTTTTCGTGATATTTCACGGCTATGGAGAGGAACTAGGTAGCAGAAGATGGCTCAGTATTGCAGGCGTTAGCTTCCAACCAACTGAAATCACAAAAATAACCTTTATCATTATTGTTTCAGT
>CAZTHU010000072.1:0-8512 GCA_964613575.1 uncultured Eubacteriales bacterium
AATATTTTGAGGGTGATCTTTAAAAGTATAAAGACAAGAAAGAAGATTTCTTGCTTTGCAACAATTTACTAAATAGTTAACTAACATAGTATGTCCTATATGTATTCCATCAAAATTCCCCAAAACAACCCCAGTTGGCTCTTTAAAATCTTTGAAACCCCCGTTTGATAAAGTCTTCAAAATTAAATAACACTTCCTTTCTACGCTTTTGTTGCTAATCTAAAAAAGCTTTCTAGACTTAAATAAAAGTTCTCCGTCTCTTCTAACAGCCTCACCAAGTCCTAAAAATACTTTTTCTTCATATACTCTATATAATGAATCCTCTTGTAAATTCGTTCTAAAGCGCAGTCCATTTAAAAATTTTTTTGATTCAGTATCACCCAAAATAACCTTTGGGTAATCTAAAAAACACTCATCAACTCTAACAAGTCTTTCTTCTAACTTCCCTTGTTCTTTTAAGAACTTAACCTTATCTAGTGTTAATGCATTTGAAAGATGGAACTCACCTGCACATGTTCTCTCTAGCTCTTTCATGTGTCCACCACAAAAAAGCCTATCACCAACATCTTCACAAAGAGTTCTTATATATGTACCCTTTGAACAATCAACCTCAAAACAAACACAACTTCCTTCTATCTTTAAAATCCGTATATCATAAATCATAATATTTCTCTTTTTTCTCTCTACAACCTCTCCCCTTCTTGCTAAATCACAAAGTTTTTTCCCATCAACCTTTAGGGCAGAATACATTGGTGGCACTTGAGTTTGATTCCCCTTAAAGCTTAATAAGCAATCCCTTATCTGTTTATTACTACAGTTTACCTCTTTAGTTTCAATTACATTACCTGTAGCATCAGCTGTATCTGTTTTAACGCCTAGTTTAAGCTTTACTTTATATGATTTATCTTTATCCATTAAAAATTCTACCGCCTTTGTTGCATTTCCAATACAAACTGGCAGAACTCCTGTAGCATCAGGATCTAGGGTTCCTAAATGACCCATTTTTTTTATCCCTAAATTCTTCCTTAAAAAAGAGATAACCCCAAATGAGGTTATTCCTTGAGGTTTATATATGTTTAAAATTCCATTCATAAAGTTTTACTAAACTCCCTTTTTAATTCTTCTATGATATCCTGCATCTTACCCTCGTAGTCAAACCCTGCAGCCCTTTTATGCCCTCCTCCACCATACTTAATGGCAACTTTAGACACATCAACATTTTCTTTAGAGCGCATGCTTATCTTTAACCGTCTATCTTCCTTCTCTCTAATATATACCGCAACCTCAACACCCCTAATACTTCTACCTAAGTTTGAAAATCCATTAATATCTTCATCTGAAGCACCAAACTTTTCTTTAACCTCTCTAGTTAATGGAGTAATCGCAATTTTACCATCATTATAAAGATGGGTGTGTTCAATAATATATGCTGTTATCTTTAGCCTATTTATAGAAACATCCTCAAATAAATGCATAGAAATACTAGCTGAGTCTGCCCCAATATTAATAAGTTCTGCAGCTATTTTATGCGTTGACGCTTTTGTATTAGAAAACCTAAATCCACCAGTATCAGAAGAAATAGCTGTATATAAGCAAGTTGCTATATCCTTATCTAAAACTCCCATCCTATTTATAACATCATATAGTATCTGTCCACAAGCACCAGCATCAGAGTCTACAAAATTAAGCTTAGCATAGTTTGTATTTGTAGGATGATGGTCTATATTTATCGTTGTATTTGCTTTATTAAAAAGTTTAATTCTCTTTCCTAGCCTCTCGGCATCTGCAGTATCTAAAGCGATTACAAGATCGTAATTCTTGTTATGATTGTCTTTATACAAAATAGCCCTATCTGCTCCAGGTAAAAATGTAAGATTTGTAGGAGGCTCTTCTTCAACATATAAACTTAACTCACATTGCTTATTTTTAAGCGCATTAAAAAGTGCAAGCACAGAACCAAAAGCATCACCATCCATATTTATATGTGGTAGAATTGCTATGCTCTTAGCTTCTTGTATGGTTTCAATGATATTTTCAATCATAACAAAGCCCCCCTCTCTTAATTTTAAAATTTATAAACCTAAGCAAACAGGATTATTTTTTCCCAACAGTCTTATCAATAAGATCTGTAATATAAGCGCCTCTTTCTATTGAATTATCAAGCTCAAAAATAATCTCCGGCGTATTTCTTAAGTTTAGTCTACTACCTATTTCTTTTCTAACAAAGCCAGATGCATTTTTCAACCCATCAATAGCACCTTGTTTTTCTTCCTCAGTTCCATACACGCTAACATATATCTTTGCATACTTTAAATCCTTTGTAACATCAGCCGATACCACTGATACAAACTCAGGTATTCTAGGGTCTTTAAGCTCCATCTTAATAATAAGACTCATCTCCTGCTTAACAGCCTCAGATATTTTTGTAATTCTATCACTCATACCCTAACCCTCCTATCTTTTTACTTCCTCCATTTGGAAACATTCAATAACGTCCTCTTCTTTAATATCATTAAATTTCTCTACCGTAAACCCACACTCAAATCCTTGTTTTACTTCTTTCGCATCATCCTTAAATCTCTTTAATGACCCCAATTTACCTTCATGAATTACCACACCATCTCGTAACAGTCTAATCTGACTATTTCTTAATACCTTACCATCTGTAACATACCCTCCACCAATTGTTCCTATTCCTGAGGCTTTGAATATTTGACGTATTTGTATATGTCCCAACACAACTTCCTTGTAAGTTGGGTCTAACAACCCTTTCATTGCAGATTCTATATCTTCAATTGCTTTGTAAATTATCGTATATAGCCTTAAATCTACACCAGATGCCTTTGCAAGCTCACTTACATTTGCAGTTGGTCGTACATTAAACCCAATAATAATAGCGTTTGAGACATCTGCAAAAGTTACATCAGACTCCGTTATAGTCCCAACGCCACCATGTATCACATTAACCCTAACCTCATCATTAGTAAGCTTAAGTAGTGATTGGCGAACCGCTTCAACCGAACCATGCACATCTGCCTTTACAATAATATTAAGGTCTTTAACCTTTCCTTCTTTAATTTGGCTATATAGGTCATCTAATGTTACCCTTGTAGTTGATTTTATCGTTTGTTCTCTAATCTTGAACTTACGCTTTTCAGCTAACTGCTTAGCTACCTTTTCATCTTTTATCGAATAAAAAACCTCACCTGACTCTAAAACATCTGAAATACCAAGTACCTCTACTGGTGTAGAAGGTCCTGCGTCCTTTATATTCTCACCCTTGTCATTTATCATAGCTCTTATCCTACCAACACTTGTACCAGATACAACAGAATCCCCTTGTTTTAAGGTACCCCTTTGAACTAATACGGTTGCTACAGGGCCTCTATCTTTATCAAGTTTAGCTTCTATTACAGTTCCCTTAGCCTGCCTATCAGGATTTGCCTTAAGCTCTAGCATATCAGATGATAAAAGAACCATTTCAAGTAATTGTTCAATATTTGTTTCTTCCTTAGCAGATACAGGAACACTTATGACATCCCCACCCCACTCTTCAACAACTAAGCCATGCTCAGTAAGTTCTTGTTTAACTCTTTCAGGGTTAGCACCCGGTTTATCTATTTTATTAATAGCAACAATAATCTCAACATTTGCAGCTTTTGCATGATTTATAGCCTCTACTGTTTGAGGCATAACTCCATCATCAGCAGCAACAACTAAAATAGCAATATCAGTCACTTTAGCGCCCCTTGATCTCATAGATGTAAACGCCTCATGCCCAGGTGTGTCAAGAAAAGTAACGCTTCTTTCCTTAACCTTAACCCTATATGCACCAATATGCTGAGTTATTCCTCCCTGTTCTTTATCTGTTACATTTGACTTTCTTAAAACATCAAGTAAAGACGTTTTACCATGATCAACATGCCCCATTACCACTACAACCGGTGGACGTTTGATTGCCTTTTCATCTAGACCTTCATCTTCATCAAATAATATATCTTCTTCACTCACAATAACCTCTTTTTCCACCTTTATTCCAAATTCATCACCGACTAACATAGCCGTGTCTATATCAACTTCCTGATTAACAGTAGCCATAACCCCTAATAACATAAGCTTTTTTATAACCTCTGTAGAAGTCTTCTTTAAAGCTTCTGCAAGCTGTTTTACAGTAACGTCCCCCGAAATTTTCACAACAGTTACTACAGGTTTGGGAGGAGGGGGTGGCTCCTTTGCCTTATTCTTTTTATTTATTTTTCTTCTTCTACCCTGATCATTATAAAACTCCTTAAGTACATAATCATCAGATAAAACTTCTGAAACACCCTTCTTTTCGCCTTTTAAAATATTCTTATTTATTTTTTTCTCTGGTTTTTGCATATTAGGCTTTGAATTATCTTTTTTAACATCCTTCTTTGGATCTTTTTGCACATCTTTTGCAGCCATCTTTCCAATATAATCCCGTTTAGACTCAGGTTTTGTTGCTGCTGGAGTAAGTTCATCCTTTAAAGAAGCTGCCTTTATTAATTTATCAACACCAGTTCCCTTATCTTGCTTAGTGTTCTTATTTGTATGTCCTCTATTTGATCCTTGATAAGGTCTATTTTGAGAACTACTTTTATCGCCTTGCTTATTATTATCCTTATTAAAACTTCTACCTGTCTGATTCTTGTTTGTATTTTTGCCTGTACTTGAACCTCTTGTTTCATTCCTGTTAGTTCTAAAATCCTTATTAGTTGAAGATTTTGTATGATCCTTGGTATTATTTGATTTGAAATTACCATGTGAGTGGGCACCTTTATTTGGAGAATCACCACTTCCTCTTTTGTTATTATTTTTAGGATCACTTCTTCCAGTAGAGTAGAATTTTTGTTCCTCGGTTTTTTGCTCCGTAGTTTTCTCTTTTTCTACCGATTGACTTTTTTCTACAGGTTTTTCTTCAACCTCTTTTTTAGTATTTATACTTTTGCTTTCCGTAGACCTAACATCTTTAACTACTTTTTCTGGCTCTGGATCTAAAAATAACTCTTCGCCTTTTTTCTCGGTTTGAGACTTTTTCGAAACAAGTTTTTCAACTTGTTGCTTACTCTGTATATTCTCTTTAGATGTATCCTCAGTGATATCTTCTTTAGTTGTATTTTCATTCTTTTTAGAAGTTTGATTACCCCTTAATAAACCTGGCATAAGACCAGTTGTTTCATCAGTAACTTTTACTCTTTTGCCCTTACCCTTACCCTTAGCAGAAGCATTCTTCTTAGCAATTTCTTCTTGTTCATCATAATTAATCTGCGTTTTTCTTATAATCCTAGGTCCTGTTTTAATCTTTTTTTCAGTGGTAGGAGTAACAATCTGTGGTTTTTTTTCTTGTTCTTCCTTTCTTTCTTGCTCATCTCTAACACCAATGTGCGCGTACAAAGCATTAATTTGTTCTTCCTCTAAAAGACTCATATGATTTTTTACCATTATATCAATCTCTGATAACTTTTCTATAAGCCTCTTACTATTTGTATTTAATTCTTTTGCAAGTTGATAAACTCTAGCTTTTGTCAAAAGCTTCACCTCCTGATAAATCTTTAAAATCTAATAAATCAACTAATTCTAAAATCTTTTTGGCAAAATTCTGATCTGTCAATACTAAAACCGTCCGTTGAACCTTACCTATAGATTTTCCTATCAGCTCCTTTTGTCCAAAATATCTGAAATCTAAATTTTTATACTTACACACATCAGAATATTTCTTTTTTGTATTTAAAGAAGCATCTTGGGCAACAATAACCAACTTCCCCTTTCCACTCCTGATATACTTTTCACAAACACCATCTCCTGATACTAACTTCCCTGCTTTTACCGCAAGACCTAGCATTGAGTAGACTTTTTTTTCAGTCATTTAACTCCTCCATTTTTGCCTCTAGCTCATTTAAAGTATCCTCATTTAAGCTTGTTTTAAAAACTTTTTCAAACCTTTTTTTGCTAATAGCATGTTTCACACAATCTCTATTTTTACAAATATACCCACCTCTTCCTGGTAATTTTGATAACTCATCTACACCTATTTTCCCATCATCTAATTTTACCATTCTTAGTAATTGCCCTTTGGGTTTCATTTGTGAACACGCTATACACTGTCTCAAAGGAATATGTCTTTTCTTCAAAAAATCTCCTCCATCACAATACTAAAAAATTGCCTAACTTTCTTCTTTTTCCTCATCAACCGGCTCCTCTTCTACTGTTGAATATACATCGAAAAACAACCCCGCTGCAACACCGTCTTTTTTGTTAGATTCTTCCTTAACATCTCCTCTATCTGATTCTTCTAGATCATTCGTACTAGTAAATAACTGCCCCATTATCTGCGATTGATTCTTTATATCTATCTTCCATCCAGTTAATCTGGCTGCCAACCTTGCATTTTGCCCTTCCTTACCTATTGCTAGTGAAAGCTGGTGGTCCGGAACAACAACCTTTGCACTCTTTTGCTCCTCATCAATATCAACCTTTACGGGCGTCGCTGGTGCTAAACTACTTGATATGTATTCTTCAGGTGATTCACTCCATTTAATTATATCAATTTTTTCATCTCTCAACTCATCTACAATTGCTTGAACCCGATTACCTTTAGGGCCGACACATGACCCTATTGGGTCAACATTTTGTTCTTTCGTATATACCGCTATCTTACTTCTAGAACCTGCCTCTCTAGACACAGATTTAATTTCAACTGTGCCATCATTTATCTCTGGTACCTCTAATTCAAACAATTTACGTACCAAATTAGCGTGTGATCTAGAACCTACTACTTGCATTGATTTAGTAGTCTTTTTTACCTCTAAAACATATATCTTCACATATTCATTAAACTTCAAATTTTCACTAGGAACTTGCTCTGTTTGTGGAACAACTCCTTCAGCCTTTTCAAGTTCAATAACTAGGTTTCTTTTTTCATTTCTTCTTACGATTCCACTTACAAGTTCACCTTCTTTATTTGAAAACTGCTCAAATAACATACCTTTTTCAGCATCCCTTAATCTTTGCATGACAACTTGTTTTGCTGTTTGAGCTGCAATTCTCCCAAATTTGCCCGGGGTAATCTCTGTCTCTAAAACATCCCCCTCTACAAGGTTTCCATCTATTTTTTGAGCTTCCTCTACACTTACCTCTAACTTAGAATTTTGTGGTTTTTCAACAATATTTTTCGTTGAAAACACTTTAAACTCGCCCGTTTCAGTATTAAATCTAACAATTATATTCGAAGAAACTCCATAGTTCTTTTTATATGCGGATACCAAAGCCATTTCTATAGACTCCACTATTACAGATTTGCTAATTCCTTTTTCTTTTTCTATTTGATTTAATGCATATATTAGATCTGCGCCCATATCTAACTCAACCTCCAGTTAAAATTTGATTACCTTCTTTACCATTGCTACATCATTTACATCAAATTCAATTTTATTACCACCTTTATCTGATATGTAAATTTTTTCTCCAGTATACTCATCTAAAACCCCAATAAACATTTTTTTATTATCAATCGTTTTATATAGCTTAATTTCAATTTCCGTACCTTTATTTTTCAAAAAATCCTTTTCCGTTTTAAGTGGTCTGTCTAAACCTGGTGACGAAACTTCTAGGAAATATTTTTCTTTAATTAAATCATATTCATCAAGCTTAGGAGAGATTATACTACTAATTAATTGACAATCATCAATTAATATACCACCCTCTTTATCTATATAAATTCTTAAAAATAAATCCTTATACTCCTTAACTATTTCAACATCTACCAATTCAAATCCATTGTTTTCAACGATTGGTAACACAATATCCGTGAGTTTTTTTTCTGTATCCTTCTTCGACATATAATCCCCCCAATGTAAATCAATTCTACCTAAAATAACAGGAAAGAGTGGGCTTTTCCCACTCTTATCTTTAAGGCCAAATCAAAAATCTTCACACTCGTTTCCTCTTCAAAAGGTATTATAGCATCAACTAAACAATAAATCAAGAGCTTTTAAAAAAACTTTACAGAATGTAAGATGAGAGCTTAGAGATCGTTATCCATATGACGTACTGCCGCATCTTATTCTCCTACTCAATATACATTGCGGCAGTAGGAATCGGGCAAATTTGGCAGTTCCCTTTTAAAGCTTAGATCAAAAAAGCCTTAAGGCGTTAACCTTAAGGCTTTTATATAAATTTGGCAGTTCCCTATTTTCCCAGGACGTCACCATCCAAGTATCTTCGGCAACGAGAGACTTAACTTCTGTGTTCGGTATGGGAACAGGTATGACCCTCTCTTCATCACCACCAAAAAATTGACTAATTAACTTGCTTCGTAATACTAACATCTCAATCTAGCTATGTCAAGTATTTTTTGAAATTCTTTTGGTGTATCTCCAATTTCATTAGAGTAAGTATCTCACATAATTTCAGCAAACTGAAATCATCTCATTACTTATCTCTGAAAACTATATAGTGTAAAGTAAAGATTTAAAATCTGCCTATCTAAATT
>CAZTHU010000073.1:0-8364 GCA_964613575.1 uncultured Eubacteriales bacterium
GAAGTGCGCCTTGGCTTGGGGTAAATGCTGTAAATAAGTCTACGAGGTTTATTGACATGGTAGAAGAGGTTGTAAAGAATGAGGCTAAAAAGGATGAAGATCTGGGTGAGTCTAGTATAGCGCTTACTATTATTGATTGTACTCCAGGGGCGCTTTGTATTGTACCTGATAGGTGTCATATTACATATGATAGAAGATTTGTCCCAGGTGAGACAGCTAAAGGTTGTATTGAGCAAATTCAACAGATTATAGATAGGCTTAGTAATCAAGATAGTAATTTTAGGGCAAAAGTTGAGATTTCAATGGTTCCTAGAACTACATATACAGGTCTTACTGCAAAGGTTCCAAATATGAAGGAAGCATGGAAAATAGAAAAAGAACATCCTTTTGTAAAGGCTGCAGCTAAAGCGTTAAAAGCTGTTAAACAAGAAGTAAAATATGGGCATTGGGATTTTGGTACAGATCTTTCTAAGGTTTGCGCTATTGAGAAAAAGCCTGCTATAGGTTATTCACCTATGCAGGAACAATATTGTCATAGACCAAACGATAAAGTAAGAATTGATTATATGCAAAAAGCCTTAGAAGGAAATACTTCAATTTTTTTAGGCTTTGCAGATATGAAAAAAGAAGATTTTTACCTATCTTAAGGTTTTTGTTTACAAATGAGGAGGGATGAATATGGAGAGACAACAAGCTTATGAATGGTTAATAGAGTATACGAAGAATCCAAATCTTATACGCCATGCACTTCATGTAGAGGGAGTAATGAAACATTTTGCGAAAAAATATGACCCTGAAAATATTGAGAAGTGGGGTGTTATAGGGTTAATCCATGACATTGATTACGAGCTGTATCCTACTGAACACTGCATTAAGGCTAAAGAGATCCTAGAGTCTAAGGGGTGTCCAGGTGATTATATAAGGTCGGTACAAAGTCATGGATGGGAAATTTGTACCGATGTTGAGCCACAGCACAGAATGGAGAAAATTCTTTATGCAACAGATGAGCTAACAGGTTTAATTAATGCAACTGCTTTGATGAAGCCATCTAAAGATGTAAACGATGTTGATTTAAAGTCTGTGAAGAAAAAGTGGAAGCAAAAAAAATTTGCAGCAGGAGTAAATAGACAGATTATTGAAAAGGGTGCCGAGCTTCTAGAATTGCCTTTAGATGATATTATTGAAGAGACTATAAAAGCAATGAAGGAAATTTCACAATAGATAAAGAATTGAAGGATTTTGAATTTTTGTATTGACAAAAATCGTTCTGTATCATAATATAATTAGGAAAGTAGGAGTTATCCACTTCTCACCTTGCGAACTAGTTTCTGTAGGGTATGAAAATGTCTTTAGCATATTATATAGGCAAGTGGATTGCGATCCTCTTGTCTTATTGTATTTGGAAATAAGTTTAATGAAAATGTGGAGGTGTTTTGTCATCAAGAAAAATGATATCTTAATTAATGAAGAGATTAAAGACAAAGAGGTTAGGCTAGTTGCTCAGGATGGTTCAATGATCGGAGTGGTAAATATTGAAGAAGCTAGAAAGGTTGCTACTGAGAAAGAATTGGATCTTGTAAAAATAGCGCCACAGGCTAAGCCACCTGTATGTAAAGTTATGGATTATGGCAAGCATATCTTTGAGGTATCTAAAAAGGAAAAAGAATCTAAAAAGGCGCAAAAAGTAACTAATGTAAAGGAAATTAGGCTATCTCCATCTATAGAGGATCATGACTTTAATTTTAAACTAAAAAAAGCAGTGAACTTTTTGAAAGCTGGAGATAGAGTGAAAGTATCTGTTAGATTCAAAGGAAGAGAGATTGCTTATTCCTCATTAGGTCAGAAGGTTTTGGATAAATTTTCTCAAGCCTGTGAAGAGTTTGGTACAATAGATAAAAGACCAAGATTAGATGGTAGAAGCATGGTTATGTTTTTACATCCAAAGTAATAGTAGAGATTTTTTAAAGAGGAGGATTGTTATGGCTAAAATTAAAATTAAAACTCATAGTTCTTCGAAAAAGAGATTTAGAGTAACCGCAAATGGAAGGGTTAAAAGATCAAAAGCGTATACAAGTCATCTTTTTAATTCGAAGAGTCCGAAGAGAAAAAGAAACTTAAGGAAGCAAGTTGTTGCAGATTCAACAAATGAAAAAGTAATCAAAAGAATGATACCGTACAATTAGCATAGGGGGAGGATATAAAATGGCAAGAGTAAAAGGGGCGCTCAGAACGCGAGCTAGGCATAAAAAAGTAGTAAAAATGGCAAAAGGATACTTTGGTAAAAAAAGTAAGCTTTTTAGAGTTGCTAATCAGGCAGTGATGAAATCTTTATCATATGCATATAGAGATAGAAAAGCTAAAAAGAGAAATTTCAGGCAGTTATGGATAACAAGGATTAATGCTGCAGCAAGGATTAATGGATTGTCTTACAGTAAGTTTATGAATGGGTTAAAGAAGACTGGTATGAATCTAAATAGAAAAGTTTTAGCAGAAATGGCTGTTAATGACCCAAATGGGTTCAAAGAGCTTGCGAATAAGATTAAATCGGTGTAATTGAAAATTAATAATAATAATGGTCATTTTTCTAATTCGAAAAATGACCATTATTTAATGTTATGAGGTGTATTTTACATTGTTTAAAATAACTAGTTTTGATAATAAAGTATATAAGCATATAAAAAAGCTTGAAACCTCAAAATATAGGAATGATATAAAGCAATTTTGCGTAGAGGGGTTAAAGATTGTAAATGAGGCAATAGATTATAATCAGGACATTGTACATATTGTAATGGACGAAAATTTTTATAATAAGATTACTGAAAGTTTTTTGAATAAAATAGAGAAAAGGTTTTGGGATAAGACTGTAGTTTTTGATAATAAGCTTTTTAAAAAGATAGCTAAAACTGAAACACCACAAGGTATTATGGCTGTATTAAATGAAAAACAGCATGATTTTAGAACCTTTTCATTCGAAAAAAAATTTTTTTTGGTGTTAGATGACATACAAGATCCTGGGAATATGGGAACTATAATAAGGACGGCACACGGTGCAGGTGTAGATTTTGTTATAGCATCCAAAGGATGTGTTGATATCTATAATCCAAAAGTGATAAGGTCTACAATGGGTTCGATTTTTCATATTCCTGTAATTAAAAATTTTGATATAATAGACTTGGTAAAAGAGCTGAAAAATGATGGTGTGAAAATATTTTCTGCTTCCCTAGATACTAGTAAAAATTTTTTTGATTATAGTTTTAATGAAAATGTGGCTATTGTTATTGGAAATGAGGCTAATGGTGTGAGTAAAGAGGTGCAAGATGTTTCAGATCATTTAATCAAAATCCCAATGGCCAAAAAACTTGAATCATTAAATGCATCGGTAGCTGCAGGTATTGTTATGTATGAAATTATGAAGCAAAGGATGACGATATGAGTTTGTAGGTTACAAAAAGTTTGTGGGTTATAAAAAGTGAAAAACTTATGATTTATGCTTGACATTTTTATTATTATCCTTTAAGATAAACATTGTCCCTACAAGATGGGTGTGGATGGGATGTATTTAGAATGTTTGATGTCTAAATACTTTGAGTTTTTGGGGTGTAGCCAAGTCGGTAAGGCACCAGACTTTGACTCTGGCATTCGTTGGTTCGAGTCCAGCCATCCCAGTTAAGGCGAGTATGTCTTTTAGGTATGTGAACTATTTAAAGGGCCATTAGCTCAGTTGGAAGAGCACATGACTTTTAATCATGGTGTCCCGCGTTCGAGCCGCGGATGGCTCACTTTTAAAAAAGGTTTGTAGATTATTTCTACAAACCTTTTACTTGAATCTTAACTTGAATAATTTAGCTAAAAACATGATATGACAAAAATCTTTTTACTTATATTTTCAAATGAGTTTTAATATGATAATCTTTCTTTGTATCTAAGTTTTGTATAGCTACAAAGAATATATTATCACTCTAAAGTTAATACTGAAACGTTAGTTTATTGCTTCTTGAATTTATACCCTAGAGTAGTAATATTAAGATTTTTAGGGGGTAGATATTTATTAACCCACATATTGAAGCGCAAGAGTTAAAAGTTCTTTCTCATTGGATAGACACTGATATGTTACCTAAGCAAGAATCACCTTTAAAGTGTAGTTCTAAAAGCGTTGCCATAAAAGAGTGCTCTGATAACGAAAGGGAACATTTTTTAAGAAAGCTAGATAAGGCTTTTTTTAAACTCACTGAATTTGCTTTCCCTGTATCAAAAGGAAAAGATATTAAAATTAAGACCTATTTAAAAAAAGACTTAGAAGATAAGGATTTATCTGAAATACTAGATAAAAGTAAATGTAAGGAAAAGAAAGGAAGCTTTTTCTCAAAGGTCCACACTTTTTCACGTGCTGTTAGGGATTTGTTTTTAATAAGTACAGGCGCAACTAAAGCTACGTTTATAGCAAACTCTGTGTTTATAGGATTAGATGGTAAGGATTGTCTGGATACAAATAAGATTATTATAAATGATATAGTTAATTCAGCACAGAGTATAAAGGCTTGCAATGATATAATAAGTCATTTTAATAATTCTCATGATTGGAAAGTAAAATATGCTAACTCTAAAGACCACCAAATAACAGGGAATAGCTATCCTGAAATTCAATTAAAAGCTGTAAAAGAAAGAAAAAAGAAATTAAAAAAAGAAATTAAGAAAGAGCCCTTTGCAATTAATAATAGCGATAAGCTTAAGGAATTAGAAAGTTTATATACATATGTTCTAGCACATAAGTTCAAAGCAAAACATATTGAAAAAATAAAAGAAAGAATTGTAGATACAGGTATAGATAATATAAGGATAGCAAGCGACTTGATTTCGTTTACAAGTAATTATGGTGTTGCATTGATTCTAGTTTTTACATCTCAAATACTCCAAAACGGCAGGGAAATTTGTCAAAGTATATATCAAAAAGGAAGTGACTATGTAGCTAAATATAATGATACGATTTTGAGAAACTTTTTAGATAAAAAAAATTCAATGACTCACAAAAGGAAGAGGATTATACGTTATTCTCAGGTTATCTGTAATATATACGAAAAGATACAAAAAGAGTCAAACAATAATACAGCTTGTTCTGTTTTGAAAAATTTAAAGAATGTAGTTGAGGCTACAGGATGTAGCTATCAAGCTTTTGAAAAATGTGAAACAACAATACAAAGAAAACAACTTATTGCTAAGCATTTAAAAAAATTGCTAAACTATCGCATATAAGGTGTAGGGTTACAATATGCGCTTTTTTCAACCATTTACACCTTATACAACTTTGTATTCTAAACCATTCCATATCTAAATTTTATAAACTCGAATATTCTTTCAGGTATTTTTACGTCGATACAATTTTCAACACCTTGGAATCCTGGTGATGAATTGACCTCGCAGATTTTAAAATGGTCTTTGTCAAACAAGAGATCTACACCTGCAATATCAAGTTCAAAAATGCTAGCAGCTTGTGTCGCTAGATATTCTACTTCGGTAGATATGGGGTACTGTTTTGTTGATCCACCTATAGAAACATTTGCTCTAAATTCATTTTCAGATGCACTTCTTTGCATGCAAGCTACAACCTTACCACCTATTACAAACACTCGTAAATCTCTACCGTGGCTTGATTCTATGTACTCTTGCACGATTATGTTGAAATTTGGGTTTGTAACTTCGATAAGTTCCATTAAGTCTTGAAATTTCTTCTTGTTTTCTGCTAAAAACACACCCTTGCCTTCTCCACCAGATAAAGTTTTTATAACGATTGGAAATTTTATATTGGTCTCTATTAGATCTACATCTAGAGGAAATTTCATAAGCATTGTTTTAGGAACAGGTATGTGTTTTTGGGCTAATATTTGCTGTGAATAAAGCTTGTCTTTTACGGTTTCTATACTTTCAGATGTATTAATACAAGGAACACCTAAACGTTCTAAATGTCGTATAATGGCTAATGAAAAATATGTGGTTTTATAACCCATTCTAGGCAAAACAAAATCGGGTAAAGGTACTGCTTTTTGATCCACATAAACACTTTTTCTATCGTCTCTTGTTACTACTAAGTCAATTTGCTCAGGGTCTAGTATTTTCAAATCTATATTTAATTTTTGAGCTGCTTCAAAAAAGCGTCTTCTCCAATATGGGTTTTGTTCTGATTCGTTTTCTGCATATTTGTAAAGTATCCAACCTTCCATGTTACACCTCTTTCCTAAAATTAAAAGGGTGTTTTAATTTTAAAAACACCCTTTTAAACTTTTATACAGCGCTAGAATATTCTTTGCTTAATTCAATAATATTTGAATATGTAGGGATTACTGAATGGTAATACTCATGTACGCCATATCTTGATTTGATGAATTGAAATATTTTCTTCGGTATGTTTATGTCGACACTGCTTTCTAATAATTCAAAACCTGGTGCTGCATTGATCTCACATACCTTAAAGTGATCTTTGTCAAATAACAAATCTACACCAGCTATCTCTAAACCGCTAACTTTTGCGGATTGAACTGCTAAATATTCAATCTCTGGTGTTAGTGGGTGTTTCTTAGCGTTACCACCTAAAGAGAAATTAGCTCTAAATTCATCACCTATAGAAGTCCTTTGCATACAAGATATTGCCCTACCGTTAACCACGAAGACTCTTAAATCGCGTCCGTGACTGGCACTTATATATTCTTGAATAAGCAAATTCATTCCTGCATTAGTTATTTCTACTCAATCGATTATTTCTTGAAGACTTTTTTTATCTTGCGCCAGGTATACACCTTTACCAAAAGAGCCGGATAATGTTTTTACAACTGCGGGAAACTTAATACTTTTTTCGATTAAGTTTATATCAGTTGAATTATTAATCAGCATAGTTTTTGGCACTGGTATATTATGTTGTGCTAGAATCTGTGTTGAAAAAAGCTTATCTTTTACCGTTTCAATACTCAATGAAGAATTTATACAAGGTATTCCTAGTTTTTCAAAATACCTTGTAACCGCTAAGGTATAATACTTTGTTTCTTCTCCACCGATTCTTGGAAGTATAAAATCTGGGGCTTTTACCTGTTTGCCTTCTACGAAAACGTTGCTATTGTCATTGTTAGATACCACTAAATCTATCTGTTCGGGACGGTAAACCTTTAATCTTATGTTATGTTTTTTTGATTCCTCTATAAACCTATTTGTTTCGTAATTCTCTCCGGTTGACCTATTACCTCTACATATTATCCATCCTTCCATCACAAATACCTCCTTTTCAAATTAAAAATCATTCTAAAATGTTGATAGTAACACTGAATGTTTTTTCTCGTTGTTTTTTAATTTACGTACAGTCACTTAATATTGACATTGACATTGACATTGACAGTTATTTGAAACTGCTTGATGGAAATTACAGAGTTATAAAAAACGATACATTTTTTGAATTTTTCGATTAAAAAAACTGCAGGAAATCTGCAGTTATAATTTTTGATAACTCTAGTATTTTCCTCTTCCAACGCTTACGAGGTTAGCTGTCGGGTTAGGACTGAAAGAGTTGTCCCTTTTTTTAAAATTCACCCCAAAAATTGGTTCCCCCGCTCAAATCAAATTTGATTAAGCAAAATTATTTAATTTTCACTTACTCTTTAACCCACAACCATAATAACAACAAAATAATAAAAAGTCAAGATATCATAACAAATTTGTTACAAAAAAATTACTAAACTAACAAGAAATTAACAAAATTTAATATATTTTATTGAAAAAATTTTAAAAGTAGTATATAATTCTAGTGATTGAAGTATTTTTAAATTTAGTGAGGTGCATGAATGGAATTATTATTTTTAGGTGAAGATGAGGCATTGTTTAATGATTTTTTGGAACTTGCAGATTGTCTCATAACTCGCGAAAATATTTGCTTCGTTAAAACATTAGAGGGTTTAAATAGTTTAATGGAAAATGAAAAAATTCAAGTTGTTTGTGTGGATGCTGATTCTATAGCAGGCAATTCAAAAAAACAATTTGAATTTTTGAATTCATGTCCTTCTAAACATAGACCTAATATTATTTTATTTAAAGATTGTAATAAAGTGCAAGGATTTGATAAATTTTGCACTTTATCTATTGATGGCATTATTTTTAAACCCTTAACTAAAAAAAATGTTACTAACCAAATATCTAAGGCTCTTTCTGTATGGAAACAAGATGAAAAAAATAAGAAAAATGAAAAACTAATTCAGCTTGGAGAATTAGCGGGAGGAATTGGTCATGAGATTAATAACCCTATAGCATATGTCAAAAGTAATGTATCTTCAATAGATAAGTATTTTAGTTTGCTCGAGAGATTGCTAGAAAAGCATGATGTTTTGTATC
>CAZTHU010000074.1:0-756 GCA_964613575.1 uncultured Eubacteriales bacterium
AGGTTGTATTTCATGCAGCGGCACATAAACACGTTGTTTTGATGGAAAATAATCCAAGTGAAGCAATAAAGAATAATGTTTTAGGTACTCTAAATGTAGCTTTATGCTCTGATGAATTTGAAACCTCTAAGTTTGTACTAATTTCAACTGATAAGGCAGTTAATCCAACTAATATCATGGGAGCAACCAAAAGAATAGCGGAAATGGTTATTCAGTCAATAAATAAACAAAGTAGCACTGAGTTTGTTGCAGTAAGATTTGGTAATGTTTTAGGCAGTAATGGGAGCGTTATACCAATTTTTAAGAAGCAGATAGAAAAAGGAGGCCCTGTAACGGTTACTCACCCTGAAGTGACACGGTTTTTTATGACAATACCTGAGGCAGTAAGCCTTGTGATACAAGCAGGTGCAATGGCTATGGGTGGAGAGATCTTTGTTCTTAATATGGGAGAGCCAGTTAAGATTTTAAACCTAGCAAAGGAGCTTATAAAATTATCGGGTTTTGAACCAGAGCAGGATATAAAAATTGAATTTGTGGGATTAAAAAAAGGTGAAAAACTTTATGAGGAATTGCTTTTAGAAGAAGAGGGAATCTTATCAACAAAACATAAAGATATATTTGTTGCAAATCCGACAAACCTTATTTTTAGTGAGGTGGTTGCCCAGATAGAAGACCTTTTAGAAGGGGTAGAAGATGGTAGTGGGATAGTAGAAAAAAAACTAAAAGGTATGGTGAAAGGATTTAAAAGAGGGTGAT
>CAZTHU010000074.1:766-8347 GCA_964613575.1 uncultured Eubacteriales bacterium
CGTATTTTGCAAAACAGGTTCTGAAAAAGATATACAAAAACATGTTAATATAGTGCATGATGAAGACGTGAAGGTTATGGTGCCTACGAGGGTTATGCAAGAACGGCGAAAAGGTGCATGGAAAGAATGTGAGAAACTATTGTTACCTGGGTATGTTTTTGTATATGTGAGCGATAGTGAAGATGATGAATTACAGGATGCACAAAAAGTGGATGGAAGAAATAATTTAAATGTATCTAGATGTTTTGAAAATTACTTCAAGATAGATGATACTAATCTATCAAAAAATAGGACGAGGCAAAAAATAAAGTTTGATTATATTAAAAGATTATTAGATGTTTGTAAGTTTTTAGATTATCATGCGGGCGTGAGAGAACTTCTGGGAAGCGATTTTAATTATGCAGACTGGATTTTAAGGTATAATGGACGGATAGGTCAGTCTATAATACTTCAAGAGGGGGAGCGTATTAAGGTGCTTGAAGGTCCTCTAAAGGATTGTGAAGGAAGGATTATAAAGCTTGATAAAAGAAAAAAAAGAGCGTGGGTAGAATTCACGTTTGATGGTCAAAAAAGAAGGGTTTCTTTAATGGTTGATAATGTAGTTGAATAAGGAGGTTTTTTATGAGTATTTTAGTAACAGGTGGGGCGGGCTATATAGGCAGTCACACAATAGTTGAGTTAGTAGCTGAAGGTTTAGAGGTAGTAGTTTTGGATAATTTTTCTAATAGCAAGTTTGAATGTATAAAAAGATTAGAAGAGATCACAAAAAAAGAAATAAAGGTTTATAAGGCAGACCTTTTAGAAAAGGATGCTATTGATAGGGTTTTTAAAGAAAATAATATAGATTCTGTTATTCACTTTGCAGGCTTAAAAGCAGTGGGAGAGTCTGTTCAAAAACCACTTTGGTATTACCATAATAATATAACAGGGACAATTAATCTTTGTGAGAAGATGAATGAGTATAATGTTAAAAAATTAGTGTTTAGCTCATCAGCAACAGTTTATGGGAACCCAAAAACTGTTCCTATTACTGAGGATTTTCCTTTGAATGCAACAAATCCCTATGGAAGAACAAAACTTATGATAGAGCAAATATTAGAGGATTTATATATATCTGATAAATCTTGGTCGATTTGCTTTTTAAGATATTTTAATCCTGTTGGAGCACATGAAAGTGGGCTTATTGGTGAGGATCCAAATGGCATACCTAATAATTTGATGCCTTTTATTTCACAGGTTGCTGTGGGTAAATTAAAAGAATTAAGTGTTTTTGGAGATGATTATGATACTCATGACGGAACAGGTGTGAGGGATTATATACATGTAGTGGATTTAGCTAAGGGTCACTTAAGAGCGCTAGAAAAACTTGATGAAAATAAAGGTGTAAAAATATATAATCTTGGAACAGGTAAAGGCTATAGTGTTTTAGATGTAGTAGAAGCGTTTGAAAAGGCATCTGGTAAAAGGATCTCTAAAAAAATAAAAGAACGTCGAGCAGGTGATATTGCAAAGTGCTTTGCTAACCCTAAAAAAGCAAAAGATGAACTTGGTTGGCAGGCAGAGTTTGGGATAGATAAGATGTGTGAGGATTCTTGGAGATGGCAAGATAGTAATCCAACAGGTTATTAGGGCAAGATGTAGGATATTAATTCTCGTTGAGGAAGAAAAGAGTTTCACCGCGTTTTAAATTAGCGTAGAGGAGAATTTATTCTCGATATAGTTTTCGTAGAGGAGAGTTTCAACTCTATATAATTAGCGTAGAGGTGAAATTCTCTTCGTTATAAATTAGATAGTAATAACGGGGTATTAGGAAAAGTATGCACCCTGTAAGCGAAAATCCCACCTGAAAGCTAAGATTACTATTTATTTTTTTCTTATGTGTAGATTACTTACCATCAGGTATGAAAGAAGAACAATCACAATAAGGGTTGCTATCGAGTATGGAAGTATGTGTCTTCCCGATATCGATTGAAAGCATGTATAAATGTTTAATAAAGATAGCAAACCTCCTGCTACAGTTATGGGAATACCTCTAAATACATTTTCAAACTCAGTAACATTATATCTTGCAAGTCTAAATGCACCAGCTATTGGATAAATTAGTACTAACAAATAGCTATATGGTGTGAAGGCAACAAAATTTATTTTCCAAGCCACTATAACAGGCGCAATCCCAAATGAAACTAGGTCTGAAAGTGAATCTAGTTGTTTTCCAAGTTCGCTTGAAACACCTAATTTTCTGGCTACTTGACCGTCAAACCTATCGGTAAGGGCAGCTAGCATGATTAAAAGCGAAGCATATATTAAAGAATTTTCAGAATCATTAGAAACAGTTATAAGTATTGCAATTACCCCTAAAGATAAATTAATAAATGTTAAAATATTAGGTAGATTCGTTTTTACTTTACCTGTTTTTACTTTAGCTGTTTTTATTTTACCCAAGTTATCACTCCTGTTTATAATTCCATTATAAACTACATTATAATGAAAAAAGATCGTTTTAACAATAGCTAATTATAAAATATATTAAAAATTGTGGGTTAAGTATTTTTTTCTGGTGTCGAATTAAATCACTGAGAGATGTTTGGAGGTGTTTTAGTGAAGGTAGGTGGGAAAAAAGGTAGTATTACAATTTTTATGTGTATTGTTACAAGTGTTGTAATTGTTTTAACTGGATTTTTAGTTGATGCTACTAGAATTAGCATGGGAAGTAATATTGTTGATAGGTCACTAAAAAATTCTACGGATTCGGTGTTGGCAGGGTACGAGAAGACTTTAAAGGAGCTTTTTGGTATCTTTGCTATGGCAAATGATGATGAGCAGATTCTTTTAGAAGAGCTTGAAAAGTATTTTTCAAGAACGCTTATAACTGAACTTGGAATTGATGCTGATAAAGTGGGAGCGCGTGCTTATAATGCCTTAATGGAATCGATAATGTTAGGGGCTTATGAGGATGCAAGGTTTACTGATTTATATGATTTCCAAATTGAGGCTTTAAGTTTAGAAAAAAGGGATAGCTTGATAGAGAGGGATGTTTTAAGAACTCAGATTTTAGAGCATATGAGATATAGGGCACCTAGAGCTTGGATTGGTGGATTTTTAGAAAGAATACAGGGGCTTGAAGGAGTTAAGCGTCAGACAAAAACAATCGAGAGTAGTGTGGAGCTTGACAAGATGATTTCTAAAGCTAAAGAAAAGATGATTAGTTTAAGTAATGATGTAGAAATTGCGAATAGAGATTTAGAGGAGTTAAATGATATTTTGGGGAATATAGAAAAATTTATAAAAAGCTCTAGTCAAAGCATAAATTTTGAAAAGTTTTTGCCTTTTTTGAATGATAAACTATCTGAAAAGGAGAACGAAAAAAGAAAGACAGATTATATTGATGAAGAAACGGGGGAGTTAGTTGAGGATAGCAATCTTAAGTCAGAAATTAGTGATCTTCAAAGACAGATTAGAAATTTAAGAAGAGACATAAATTCTGCTAAGTCACAAGCAAGAAATCAAAGGTTAAGGATAATAGATAAGGTAGAGGATCTGAAAAGACAAAAGACTAATATTTTAGATAAAAAGCAAGAGGTTAGAGAAAAGAATAAAAAGGTTTTAGATGAGGCGAATCTTTTGATAGGAAAGTTAGACGGGGATAATTCTGATTTTGCGAATAATTTAAGAAGACAGACTAATCTTAAAGTGGATCCTTTTAAGGAAAACCTTCTAGATCAATTAAGAATATCTACTAGTGAAAATTTGAAAGTGCTAGAGTCTTTAGCGGCTTCGATTAATACAAGACTAAATGTATCAAATAGGGATATTGCAGGTGGATTTATGCCTAAGAGTGCTAAAAAAAGTTCTGAACTATTAGATGATCCAACTAGTATTATAGATAAAGTAGAGAAAATTGTAGGGGCTAGTTCATATTATAAAGATCAATTTTTAGAAGACCTTAAAGTTTTAGATTTTAAAAGAAGCGTTTTAAGTCAAGATACATCTACAGGTGAAGACCCAAGAGAAGAAATTGTTGAAAGCGCAAATGAACAAGAGGTTTTTGAAATTCAAGAAACAGATTTGAAAGATGAACAGAAAGAAATTTTTCTAAGGATTCCTTCAAAAAACGTGCAATCTAGTGAAATTAAGATTAATAGTTTTGAAAATGATTTTGATCAAAATAATGGTAACGATAGTAAAGTGCTAAATGAGTCTGCGGGAATGTTTGAAATATTTGAGCAAGGGGTTCTAAATTTTCGTGATGAGCTTTATATTAATGAATACATTATACAGACTTTTAAAAACGCGACATCGAATCTTGATGATGGTTGGGAAAAAGATTTTAGAGGGATATCTAAGGGGGAACGTGCAACATTTTTTGATGTAGGCGAGGCTGAGTATGTAATTGGTGGTAGTGGCAGTGAGGGGGTTAATTTAGCACTTGTAAAATCTCAAATTTTTATGATGCGCTTTGCATTAAATAGTATTTATGTTTATACGGATCCGGCGCTAAACAAACAAGCTCTTTCTCTTGCAACTGCAGCTGCGGGATGGTGGACTGGTGGATTAGGAATACCTATAATGCATAATATAATACTTTTAACTTTAGCGTTTTCAGAGTCTGTAATAGATGTAAATAATTTACTTAGCGGAAAGCAAGTTCCAGTTTTTAAAACAAGGAGTACATGGAATGTTAGTCTAACGGGCCTAAAGAGGCAAGCCATGGGGCAAGCACAGGAGGTTGTAAGCGGAGCAATAGATACTGGTATAGATTTTTTATCGGATGAAGTTAGTACTATAAAGGAGAAAAGCTATAGAACACTAGAGGGATTTATTGATCAAAAGGTAGATGCTATTATAGATGGTGTGTTCTCACCCCTAGATGATGCGGTATTAATTATGGAGAGTAAATTGCAGGGGCATGATACATCGCAACTAAACGATAATGTATCTGGTGAAAAAAGTTTTGAGAAAACAGGAGACCCGACTATGGATTTTATACAAGAAGAAACCTTGCGTTTGGCAAGGGATTCTTTTGGAGATAGTTTTGATGAAATAAAAAGAGAAATTGATAGCTTAAATAGCCAAAATTTCTATCAAGAGGCAATTAATATTCAAGGACGTATTGAAAATATAAAAAATACAGTTCGAGTAGAGGTGGATGAAAATTTAAAAGAGTCATTAGATGGCCTTAAAGAAAATCTTAACAAACGAATTGATAGCCTTGAACAAGAAGGGCGAGAGTCTATAGAAGATGGTGTGAATTCGTTTTTTGCTCGCTTTGACAAATCTAAGGATTCAGGGAACTCTATTGCGACGTCTACATCGGTTACCGCGTTTTCATATAGTGATTATTTGAGATTACTACTGCTTATGGTTTCAAGTGATAGGAAAATTTTAAGGATTCAAGATTTGATTCAAATTAATATGGATATGGAAGGGTATCGAAACTTCGAAATAGCTATGATGCATACTGGTATTGATGTAGAGACTAAGGTATCGATAAAGTATTTGTTTATGACTGCAAGATTTATGCCAAAAACCTATAAAACATCAGATGGTAGGAGACATAGAATTATGACTAATCTTACAAGGGGTTATGCTAGATGAAGATAAAGAACTTTTTTAAAAACCGTTCTAAAGTTGGATCACTAACAATAGAGGCATCAATTACTGTGCCTATTTTTATTGCTGTTGTATTTGGGATTGCTATTTTTATGAAGGCAATTTTTTTTCATGGTGTTATGCAAAATGCCCTTGATGAGACAACAAGTAGTTTAGCGACCTTTAGTTATATTTATCAAGAAGCAGATGCATCAGATTATATAGGTGAGTTAGATGGGGTCCAGTCGATTTTAAGTGTTCTAGATACGATGCAAGATGCAGATGTAGAAAATGTAGAAATTTTAAATGACATGTTAGTCACGGGTGTTGATGATGTTGCTACAAGAGCCGTTTTAGAACCTATTATAAGAACGATGATACGAGACCATTTTGTAAATGGATCAAGTGATGTGTTCGATGTTAGATTAAGGAGTTTACATGTTAAGGATGGGATTGATGGACTTGATTTTAGTGGTACAAGTTTTTTGAGAGATGGAAAAACAATAGAACTTATGGTTAGATACAGGCTTAATCTTCCTAATTTTATGGGACTTCTTCCAGATATTGTTATTGTACAAAGATCATCGGCTAGGGCTTGGCTAGATGGTCAAAAACATCCTTCATTTGTTCAAAGGGTTATAGAAGACTCCAAGAACGAACAAGAAAAGGGAGAATTACAGGATGAAAACGAGGGTGAAAAGAAGGAGAAAGAAGAAAAATATGTATGGTTAGATGGGAATTTTGCTAGGGGTAGAGAGCTTAGTGAGATTTTTGGAAGGAATCTTCCTTCAAACTTTCCAACTATAGCAAAATTTAAAAATGGAAGAGCGGTTTCTATAACATCGATAGACCCAACGTCTACAACATATCTACAGCCTAGAAATTTAAGAAGGAGAATTGTAGAGAGAATAGAAAAAATTGCAGAGTTTGAAGGTGCAAATTGGGCAGGCGTAGACATTAGCTTAAATGATATTAAGGCTAGAGAGGTCTTAATCATTTTCCCAGAACCAAGAGAGCTTTTAACAGCACAAATGAAAAAAACTTTAGATGAGTGTAGAACGATTGCTAATGAAATGGGGATAAGTTTGAGATTTGAACACTTCGGGGTTTTAGAAGGATCAACAAATGAACATAAATCTTAACTTTTCTTTACACAAAGTGCAAATGCGCCTATAGAAGCGAGATTGAGCGATGGTATAAATTGGATAAAAATATTGAAACTAACTCAACTAGGGGGAGTATCCCCCTAGTTGAAAGTTATTCGCTTACTTCTGATGGCTGTCTGAAAAACAAGCTTGCCGAATAGATTCCGGCTATCCCAATTACAGAGTAGATTATTCTGCTTACAATTGCAGTTTGACCACCAAAAAGAGTTGCAACTAAATCGAAATTTAGAACTCCTACCAAAAGCCAGTTTATAGCTCCTATAATAATTAATGCTAAAGCAAGTCTATCCAATGAAGAATTAAGCATATTTGTTTCAACTCCTAAAATATATTTATTAGTTATTATATTTTAATTATTTAAAATTATTCAAAATTTTTCAAAAGCTACTTTTAAAGGTTATTGTTTTTAACTATTAAAGTTTACGTGATATTGTTTTTTGCTTATCTAAATCTATCGAATACATCTACAACCAGTAGTCGCCAAAGGCTAATTGACAAATTAAAAATTTTCAAAATAAGATTGAAAATAGAAAAGTAGTGTGTTACAATAAAATTATAGAATATATTATGTTAATAATATATGAAAATTTTTGTTTCGTTTATTAATTATAATTTTTAACATAATTACAAATTTTGTGAAAGGACGGTATGCTTATGAATGAATTATTTACGACAAATGATGAACAACATTCGATTACTAAGAAATCACACATTGATACTTATACAACAACGTTAACGATTTATACAGGAAATTATGTAGATAAAACGAAAAAAGGAATATACGAATTGATGAATGCTTGCATAGAGCAAAGGATATTTCGAAGTG
>CAZTHU010000075.1:0-8308 GCA_964613575.1 uncultured Eubacteriales bacterium
TCTGCTTAACTCTTCTTCAAGCTCATACGACTTATCAAAATGATCCTCTATTGCCCGTTTACCCCTTCCGGATATTATAAGAAGATCTTCTACACCCGACTCAACAACCTCTTCAACAATGTACTGAATAGTTGGCTTATCTACAATAGGTAGCATTTCTTTTGGTATAGCCTTTGTTGCTGGCAAAAATCTAGTTCCCAACCCACCAGCAGGTATAATGGCTTTTTTTATCATTAAATCTACCTCCCCTAACGCTTCAAACTATCTACAAATAGTTACGTTGTAATTGTAACAAAAATCTAATACTCATGCAATAAAAAAATTATACGATTAAAATAATGAGTAAAACTTACTTATTAAACTATAATAATGTTCCTGATCTGCGTCAAACAAAAAATTAACACCTGTTTCTACCACTAAATATTTTTCCCTATTATTAATCATAAAATCTAATACTTGATTTAAAACTTCCATTTGTTCGAGCTCTTTTACAAAAGAATCTAACACAGACTCTTGAGTCTTTAAAACGCTTTTTTTAACGCTTTGAATAAAGCGATCATCAAAACTTTTTTCATTTGCTAGAATCTCTACTTCCTCCCAATATTTTTCAATGCTTTGCTCTATATCACCCACAAAACCCTCAAGCTCCGTTATATAAATTAACAACTCTTCTTGAAAATCTTTTACATCATCCATGTTTTTATAAATCCTATACTCTAATACCTCTTGTATTTCTTCATTTGAAATCAGAGCCTCAAACCCGCCAACCTTTTCTTGGATATAATTATATAACTCTTGCGTATCTTCCACTAAAACAAAATGACTACCTAAAGTAGATTCTTGTTCAGAAAAACCGTTTATTTCTACCCCCTCTTCAACATTATTTGACATCTCTAATATAACATCTCTTGCAACCTCTTGCGATTCTTGATTTCTAGAATTAGATATAAACATAATACTGCTTATAATTAAACCTAAAACTATCAAAGTAAGAATAATAAGGAATACTTTCTTTCTTTTATTCTTACTCTTATTCTTACTCTTATTATAACTTTTATTCTTGACCTTGCGTTGTTCTTTATCCCCTTCTACTTCATCGAACAAAACTTCCAAATCTTTATTGTCTGCAAGGCGAATTCCTTTTTTATTAGTTGGGTTTTGCACTAAAGTTTCCTCACTTTGTTCGTTTACACTTTGATCGTTTTCATCGATTTCATTAAATATTTCAAAAAGCTCATTTACCTCCTTCACAACAACCAATTCAGCTTTATCCGAATCATAAAGCTTTGTGTCAGCATTTATTATACCATTCATACAAAGCATCTTAAACTCGCCCTTAGATGTTATAGCATACTTATCGCCGTTTTTAATAAACAAATAATTAATTTTAACCAACCCCCATACTACAGAATACCATCATATTCTACACAAAAATAAAAAACCCTCTTTTTTATAGAGTTTTTTTTAAATAAAAACAGTATGAACTCCCCCTATTGTTTCGTAATTACATACACCCACTGGTATTCTTTTTTGCATTTATTGCACCAACCTTTTCTTCAAATCTTTTTTATTGCATTATATTATATTTGAAAATATATTGTAAGGTGTAAAGTTTTTGACGCTTACACATATCTACAAAAAATTACATCAAATTTACCAAATTTAATAAAACTTATAGAAACGGAACCATATACATTGGAATCATCAAAACCTCTTGTTCCTTATTTTGCATTTGAGCAATCTGCTCTAATACACCATTCACCCTTTTACCTGAATGATAGTATACGCAAAATCGTTATTTTAATCAACCATTTTTAATTCAAAATCGTTGTTTTTAAAATCTAATATTCAAACAAAATCGTTGTTTTTAAACCCAAATGCTTCACAATGATTGATTCGGTTTTTTAAGATATGTAAAAATATATTCTTATTAAAACTAATGGTTACACATATTATAAAACATAGCTCCTTTTCTCTAATCAAAAGATATTATTAGGAGAGAAAACTAAAGTTTCTTAGTGTCTACTTTAACGAGCACACTCCAAATTGATGGGTTATTGACTAGATAAGCAACCTTCCATTATTGCATTTTCATTATCTTTTCGCAAAAATTTGTCGAGTTTTCTTCGACCATTATACACAGGTAATGAATGAGAATGTTAATCACTTAGCATTAATATCTATCTCCTCCACATAAGCATCTTTACCTGTTTCAAATAAAATTATCGCATATTTTACATCATCTCGTTCTTTTAATTCCCTGCTATTTTGCTGCTTCGTTATTTGTGCTCGTGCCTCTTCAATCTTTTTATTCCTTATATTAGGATCCTTCTCAAACTCTTTTTTCTTAATATATTTCAACTCTATTACCCAGTCATACTTTGCTGAATCTCTTATACTACCTGTTCTGGTAAAGACTAGGTCTGAATAGCTTTTTGAATTTTCCATTTCACTTCTTATTTGGTATATTCTATTTTTTATCATCGCCATTATTACCACTAACTTTAGATCTATCTCTTCAAAATACAATAAATCTCTATTTGATAAAACGTCATACAACTCTTCTTTTACTACTTTAACAAACTCATCTATTTCTCCATCATAAGCCATCTTTTCTACTGCGTCTGCTATTTGGTCATTTTTTATCTTAATATTTTGCTTTGTAAATTCTTCTTCTCTTAAATACTCCCAATAAACAACCTGCGAAACATAGTTTGGAATTTTAAAATATAACCTTCCTCGCGCTTCATCTTTTATTGTAATTAAACCTAAATAAAATAATAATGTAACAAATTTTTCAGGTTTATACATATCTTCAAATTGCACCCTGTCTTCTAGTGTTCCTGAAATCTGCCCATCTTTTATGATCTGCTTTATTATTTCTTTAGTTTCTTCTTGTCTAATAAGCATTTTTAATCTATTTCTGTCCATCCCTGCATTTTTATCTACCATGTTTTCAGGGTATAAACCTTCCTCTTTCCATCTACTGAAAAAATCTAACAACATATTACTATTATATACCGTTTTTTTTGCTTTTTTACTAAATTTATAGCCATTATAGTTTTTCTTTAACTCCTCCAACAACTCCTTATCAGTATACCCTCCTATAAAATCAAATTGCTTCATCATCTCTGTTACTTCTTCCTCTGTAAATCCCATCATTTCATTAAACTTTGTCACGGTAGATATATTTGTTGCTATATTAAATCCGCTTGTTAAATCATCTAGCATAACAGGACTTACCCCTGTTATAAATATCCTATCTATAACTGTTTTGGTTCCTTCTTTTAAGTTTTCATAAAAATCACGTACAAATCCTTGTGCTTGAATAGATTCTTTATACGTTGCTCCCTTATCCATTGCCATTAGATCGTTTGCAAATTGATCATACTCGTCTATTATTACATATAGCTTTTTACCTTTTTCTTTTACTTTGGATATTAATTCACTAAGCACTCCTCCAACAGTTTCTACATTGTCTATCTCTATATTCCCTAATATTTCCTTATTTCTTGAAAAAAAGTATTCTATTTTTCTTTGCACTTTTTCAAAAAAACTCTTATAAAAAAGATCTTTATTGTCCGTACTTATACCGCTAAAATCAAAACTTATAGTCAAATAAGTGTTTTTAAGTTTTGTTGGGCTTTTCCCAATATAAAATTCCCCAAAAAGCTCTTCAAATTTATCTTTGTGATTAATATCATAATAGTACTCTAAAATGTTTGCAAAAAGACTCTTGCCAAACTTTCGTGGTCTTAAAAACAATAGGTTAGTATTGTCAAACTGTTCTAACCTCTCTATAAACATTGTTTTATCCACGAACAAATACCCATCCATCATCACTTTTTCGTAATTACATACACCCACCGGTATTCTTTTTTGCATTTATAGCACCATCCTTTTCTTCAAATCTTTTTTATATCACTTTTGAGTTTTCGTTATATTTTCCAACTTCTATTATATACCTCGTCTGGTCTTCCGTCAATTGAGCGCCTTCAATTCTGTTCGTGTTATAGCAAAATTTAATCTAAATTTCATGATATATATTCCCTTTTAATTCCATAGGACTTTCGTTTTTACAGTTGTATTTTACATCATAAAGTGATACAATGTAATTACAATACAATAAGATTAATGAGGTGATTATATGTTAATGAATGTTGTGAAAATAGGAAATTCAAAAGGAATAAGAATACCTGCAAACATACTAAAAGATCTTAAAGTCAAAGATAAAGTTGAATTTATAGTTGAAGATAATTGCATAATATTAAAACCAATAAATGAAGTAAGAAATGGATGGGATAAAGCTTTTAATGAAATGCATAAAAACAATGATGATTCACTTATAATTGACGAAAATTTAGATTGTGAGGGTTGGGAATGGTAATCAAACAATATAGTATTTATTGGTGTAATTTAAATCCATCAATAGGCTCTGAAATAAATAAAGCAAGACCTTGTTTGGTGATATCTCCAAATGAAATGAATAGAAACATTAATACAATAATTATTGCACCTATAACAAAAACTATTAACGCTTATCCTACAAGAATATCAATTCAACTTGAAGGTAAAAACGGAGCAATAGTATTAGACCAGTTAATAACACTAGATAAATCTAGATTTAAAGGTTACATTAATAAGCTTAATAATAAGCAGATATTAGCGGTTAAAGCTAAAATTAAAGAAATGCTAGTAGATTAAAAAAAGAATTTTTTCAGGTTTATACATATCTTCGAAATGCACCCTGTCCTCTAGCGTTCCTTAAAAGTGTCTACTTTAACGAGCACACTCCAGTTTCTCGCGTGTGCATTTTTTTATAATATTTTCTAACTTGTCAAAATCTACAGGTTTACTAAGATAATAATCCATACCTGCTTCTATAGCCTTTTTTTCATCACCCTTCATTGCATAAGCCGTAACTGCTACTATTGGTATACGCAGCTCTTTACCTTTTTCTAAATTTCTTATTTCAACTGTTGCCTCATAACCATTCATAACGGGCATCTGACAATCCATAAGTATAATATCATATCGCTTTTCTTTATATGATTTTACGGCCTCTAGACCATTAACACATACATCATAATTATAATTTTTACTTTTTAAAAACTTTTCTAAAATTTTTGAATTAATTATATTATCTTCAACTATTAAAACCCAAATCACTTCTTCATTATTTCTGCCCCCAATACAACCTTCATTACCAACTATTGAAACATCACTACTTTCACAACTCACTTCTTCTCTTGAATTTTTATTTGTATCTAATTCAATATTATCAAGCTCTTCACTGTCATCTTTAATTTCAATATTATCTCTTTGTAGTTTTACATTAAATACAAAGCTCGTTCCCTCGCCTAAAGTACTTTGAACCCTTATATCACCTTCCATCATTTCTATCATCGCTTTAGCAATACTAAGACCTAATCCCGTTCCTCCATATCTTCTAGTAAAAGAACTATCTACCTGAGTAAATATTTCAAATATCTTGTCTAAATCTTGTTTAGATATCCCTATCCCCGTATCTTTTACTTCAAATTTTATTCTGCAAAAACTTTCATTTTCTTCAACTAAAGAAATATTTATTGAAACACATCCTTTCTCGGTATACTTAATAGCATTACCTAGCAAGTTAGAAATTACTTGCTGAAGTCTCATAGGATCTCCAACTAAATTCAATGGAACTTCAGGAGCTATCTGAATTCTTGTTTCAAGTCCTTTTTCTTTAGCTAATATACTAAAACGTGCTTCTACATCCTTGACCATTTTCCTAATATCAAAAGACCTGTTTTCAATAGTTAGCTTTTTTAATTCTATAGTAGATATATCCAATATGTCATTTATCACATTTAACATCAAAAGAGATGAAGACTTAATGGATTGTATATATTCTTTTTGTTCGTCATCTGTATCGGTAATTTCTAATAACTGCAAAAATCCCAAAATCCCATTCATTGGCGTTCTTATCTCGTGACTCATATTTGCAAGAAATTGACTTTTGGTTTTATTTGCACTTTCCGCTTCTTCTTTTGCTTTTGTTACCAAAAACCGCTCTCTTTGTTGTTGAAGATCATAAGAAACTGATATAACAGAGGCGAATATATATATTGCTACCATCCTATAAAAGATAATATTCTCAACCAAATTAAACTTTCCTGGATACAAACTATCATACCACTTTAAACCAAACAAAATCAATAAATAAACTGATGCAAAATAGCTACCTTTTTTCCATCCTAAAAAAAACACCGTGCTTAAAGGCACCAACAAACTCCATATATATCCAGTTTCACCTACTCCACCACTTGCAAACAGATACATAAATAAAAAAATACCCGCCAAAATTGTTGCATAATATTGTATTATCCGAATCTTTTTTTTATGATGTAGAATCAATAAGCTTGAAAAAATACTCAATTTTGCAAAAACAACAATAGCTGTAATGTATTCTTGTGCAATAATGGCCTCTCTACCGAATACAACACAAAAAATAATTGCCATTATTAAAACGAAATATAATACATATCTTCTTATAAAGTCATCAGCTTTATATTCAAGCTTAATTATAATCACACCCTCTCAAATATCAATTTAACACAATCACACTTCTAAAATCTCAGGTACATTTTTTGCAGCTTCCTCTACTTTTTCAAAAACAAGTGTTGCCTTAAATGTAGTACCCTTTCCTTCCTCACTTTCAAATGTTATATCTCCACCCATCATTTCAGCAATTTTTTTACTGATAGCAAGTCCTAGTCCAGTTCCTTCGTATTCTTCTTTGTTCTCTGTCTGACCTCTGCTAAATTTTTCAAATAAAAACTCCTGATTTTGTTTCGGTATCCCCATTCCTGTATCTGAAACCTCTATATTTAAAAGCATTTTTTCTAAACTATCTTGCGTATAATCTTTCAACCTAGCTTTAACGCAAACTCTTCCTTGATTTGTAAATTTCAAAGCATTACCAACTAAATTATTTATAATTTGGTTTAATCTGACTTGATCACCTACTAGAAATTGATTTTCTTCAATGTCAATATCATATTCAAGGCTAATATTTTTTTGATTTGAGATAACTGAAAAGAAATTATACGATTCTTCTAGTAATTTTTTTATCTCGAAAGGCTTATTATTTAGATGGAGTTTATTAGCATCCATTTTTGAAAAATCTAAAACATCACCAATTATTGCAAGCAAATTATTTCCACAAATTTTTACATCCTCCAAATTTTCTCTAACCTCTTCAGACACTTCAGACATTAAGCAAAGCTCTACCATACCTAAGATTCCATTCATAGGCGTTCTTATTTCATGACTCATATTAGCCAAAAAATTACTTCTATACTCAACAGACTCAAGAGCCTTATCCCTTTCTACTTCAACCTGATCAATTAAAGTAGATAACTCCTTATTCATTTGCGTAATATCTTTAGTCATCCTATGGAATTCATTTTTAAAAATATCTATCCCTTCTTCTACTACCTTAAGTGGGCTACCCTCACTTATTTTGTCTTCTTCTTTTAACTCATTAAAAGCTAGCGCCCCTAACATTGATACTATTTTCTCAATGTCTGAGACTTTTACTTCTACTTTTCTATTATTTTTTTGATTATTTATATTTTCTTCTTGTGAATTTATTTTTTCAAGCGCATCTTCTAGACTCTTATAAAAAACAATCTTCCCCTTTTTATTCCAATTTGTTATATAAAAGCCAGCTCTAATAAAATTATTTGCTCCGCAAACATTTATATTAGAAGGATAAATACTATATTTTTCTTTTATTTTATCAAAAACATCCACATGCCTTTTTACTATACCTAATTTCACTTTATCTATCTCAGAATATTCTTCTATGCTAATAAATCCATCAGAAATATTACCATTACTAAATATATCTGTAAAAATTTCTTTTACCTTCAATATATGATTCTCCCTAATATTTCCAGAAGCCTTTATATATAGATAGTTTTTATCTATTGAAATTTTTCCAGCTCTTATATCTACATAAACTTGATTTTCTTCATCTTTTATAATCCAATTTGAATTTTTATGCAGCCCAAGTTTTTTCAATACTTTTTCATTTTCATCGGTATTATCAAGAAAATCAAATGCCATTTGCATAGCTCTTTCATAGTTTTCAGCTACTCTAATTGGAAAATTTAGTTTTTTTTCAAATATGTATAACCCTAATTTATATGTAGTCTTCATACTAAAACTTGTATTATATATTATTACCCCTTTGCATGTTGACTTTTCATTTAAATAATAATCCTTTTGCAAATTACTTACATGGTTAGGTATATATCCT
>CAZTHU010000076.1:0-8221 GCA_964613575.1 uncultured Eubacteriales bacterium
CAGAGAATTCCTTCTCCAAGCCACTACCTTTTAAGGTAGCTGGTTAGTTGACTTTAATACCCGTTGCATCTATTATTTTTCTTGCTGAACTCGTAACTTCCGGGCCAATGCCATCGCCTGGTATTAATGTAATATCTATCATTAATAATCATCCTTTCACATTATTATAATCATATGTTTTTAGACTTTGTGTAATTTAACAATCAGCCAACTAATAAAATTTTAAATGATATTTGGCGAACAGTGATTTTAAATTGCAGTGTATGGTAATTTGTTGGTGGATTTTCTTTAATTTTTGAAGTGTACAAGTGGCTTAGTTGACTATTACATTATTACAAGTATATATATTATTGATACAGCAGCTACCATAGCCCATGTACATCCACCTAATATGATAGGCTTACCACCCTTTGTAAATAAATCTTTAACATTTATCTTATATCCAACTCCAACTAATGCTGCAGTTACTAAGAATTTATATCCTGTCTTAAATAACTCATAAGCTTCTTCTGGGAATATACCTGCAGTATTTAATATAGCCATAGCTAAGAATCCTAATATAAAGTAAGGTAATACTTTAACTATAATTTTCACTATAGATTGATTAACACTTGAATTAGATTCACTTTCTCTAGTTGCATCTATCTCAATATTTTCCACATCTTGCTTTCTCTTTTCATTTACAGATATAAATGTAAATACTAAAGCTATTGCAACTAACATAGTAGTACGTGTAAGTTTAACTATAACAGCTAAATCTATAGCTTGTGCCATACCTGTCATTTGAGCAAATGTATCTGCCGATGCTACAACACTTGATGTATCACTTATAGCCGTTCCTGCTAATATACCAAACTGATTAGCATCTAACCCTAAGGCTTGAGCTAATATCGGGAACCCTAAGGCTGCTATTATATCGAATAAGAATATTGCTGTTAATGCATATGTCATTTCGTCTTCTTTAGCCTTTATTATCGAACTTACTGTCGCTATTGCAGTTCCTCCACATATGGCTGTTCCTGCTCCAACTAATCTCTTAACGTTTAAGGATACTCCTAATAACTTACCTACTAAAAATGCTGTTCCAAATGATATCAGTATGTTAATGATTATTAACGGAAGAGCTGATTTTCCAGCTTGAAACACTAAGTTAAAATCTAAAGTACCTCCTGCTAATATTATACCTAACATCAAGAATCTCTTAGCTGCAAAAACTGTTCCGTTCTTGTATTCACCTTTAGCAGGTTTTACATTGCCTACTATGGCTCCTAAAAATAGACCGATCATAGGTGCTCCTATTATGTGTTGCATTCCTCCAAAAAATGCAGCAACTACTGCTAGTACTAAACAAAAACCTATACCTAATAATTTTAATGATGCCATTCTTTGCCTCCTGTAGACTTCAAAAAATAAACCCAACCTAAACATATACCATCTTAACATATTTATAAATCTTTCAAAGCTAATTCCAAATGGTCTATATTGTGATTACAATATAGTTGCCTATGTAAATGTCAAATTCTATCTAATACTCTCCCCCCATTTTTTCTTAATCTAATCATCTAACTAATGTGTTATTGCCTTTCACATCTCTCTAAATCTTCATCATAGAACTTCAACTTTAATATTTTTATCTTCATCGCTCTTAATAGTAGTAATATTAAGATTTAACGTTTTAGTACAAGTTCTAATATCATCTCTAGCTTGCTCAAAAAAAACAAGTTCTTTGCTAGGCACATAAATATTAATCTCATTTATTTCTGTATTTAGTGACAAATTTAATTCAGATTTATGTTTTCTAACATTCTCTAAAACTTCTTTTATACCTTTACCAAAAAACTCATATTCTTCCTCCGCAAAATTTTCAGAAATCCATTGCTCCATATGAATAGATGCCTTAAGCTCCCTTTCTTTAAAATAATCTTGGTATATTTCCTCTGTTATAAACGGCACATAAATTGAATACATTTTTAAAATTTCCAACAATACAATGTACAATGCCCCTTGCCCAGATTTCCGATTTTTCTCACCATGTATTTCAGGTTTATATAGCCTGTCTTTTACAAGTTCAATATAATCATCGCAAAAATCGCTCCAAAAAAATCTATCTAATTCTTGCCGTGCTGCTCCTATTTCATATGCATCTAAAAGTCCTTTTACCTTCGCAGATATTTGTTTTAATCTTTCAATTATCCATTTATCAGATGAAACTGTTATATCAATTTCATTTTTATCAAAATCTTGCAAATGCATAATCGAAAACTTAGAACTATTCCATAGTTTGGTCAAGAACCTTGATGAAGAGGCTAACTCTTGCGTGTCAAAGGATGTATCTGAGCCTAGCTTAGCATTTGCAGACCAATACCTAACACTATCAGCAGAATAAATTTTCATAAGTTCTTGAGGGGTACATTTACTATTTCCTTTTGACTTACTTATTTTTTCCCCTTTTTTAGCCATAACGTACCCGCATATCATAATATCATTCCAAGGCAATTTTTTAAAATGGTATAAACTTCTTACTATCGTATAAAATGTCCAGGTTCTAATTATTTCATGCGCTTGTGTTCTCATAGACATAGTTTCAAATTGACCGTTGTTTAATTTTCGGGAGTTAATAATCGGTGTTAAAGAGGAAGTTGCCCACGTATCCATAACTGCACTTTCCGCTTCAAAATCTATTCCTCCACATTTGCACTTTTCTTTTGGTGAATGTTCAAGCGGGTTAATAGGCAAGTCTTCTTCTTTGGCAAAAAAAGCTTCCCCGCAACTCTTACAATACCACACTGGAAATGCTACTCCAAAATAACGTTGCCTTGATATGCACCAATCCCACTTCAGATTTTCAACCCAAATTAGATATCTTTTTTTCATATAATTGGGATACCAATTTATTTTATCTGCGGCTTCTATGTATTGCTCTTTATTTGATAATATGTCTATATACCATTGTTTTGAAGGAATAATCTCAGCATTAGTTCCACATCTTTCGTGAACGGCTGTTGAATGCTTTATTTTACTTTTATTTTTAAATAATCCGTTTCGCGAAAGTTCTTCCACTATTTTTGCTCTAGCCTCTTCTATGCGCATTCCCCCTATAAGTTCAACATCATCATTTATCCTACCATCCATTTCAATTACAGGCCTATAATTAAAGTTATATTTTTGATACCATTCAAGATCTGTAACATCCCCAAAAGTGCAGCACATAACAATTCCACTACCTTTTTTGGGATCTACTTTTTTATCCTTCATGATTGGAACATCATAATTATATAGCGGAACTCTTCCTGTTTTACCCACTAGTTCAATATATCTTTCATCATCTGGATTAACAAGTAATGCAACACAGCCACATAAAAGCTCTGGCCTAGTTGTTGCAATTTCAATTTTTTTATTATCTGTTTGAAAATATATCCAATTGAAATAAGTTTCCTTTTCATTACTTTCAAGCTCAGCTTGTGCTATCGAAGTTTCACAAGTTGTGCACCATAAAACTGGTTCTTTTTTCATATAAGCCTTACCTTCTTTTGCTAATTGTAAAAAATATTTCTGTGATATTTTTTGAGTGTTAAAAGAAACTGTCTGATATTGCAATTGCCAATCCGCGCTAAACCCCATATCCATGCATAACTTTCTAAATTCATCCTCATATTTAGCTGTTGTGTTTAGACATAACTGTGTAAACTCTGAACGCGGATACTTATTCGCTTTTATGCCAAGTTCTTTTTCCACCAGATTTTCCGTCGCCAAACCGTTATCATCAAACCCAAATGGATAAAAAACATCAAAACCATTCATTCTTTTATATCTAGCTATAATTTCAGCTTGAGTATATGAAAAAATATGTCCAATGTGCAGATTCCCACTCACGGTTGGCGGTGGCGTATCAATAGAATATACAGGTTTTTGACGGCCTCCTTGAAATTCATAAACTTTCTCATTTTTCCACATTTCAATATGTTTTTGATCTCCCTCAGTATTGTTATAACGCTTTTCCAACATATACACTCCTCCTTTAGATTTAAGTTACTTTTTTATACAAAAAAACCCTTCATCCTATATAAGGACGAAGAGTTATTCTCCGCGGTACCACCTTAATTCCTGACAATCAGGCTCTTAATAGAGTACAAGTTCAAGACTAATACTCCGTCCCTTGTTACGGTGGGACTCTCCGTTGGAAACTACTCTCGATTTCGATTTCGAACCAAATCTCGTGGGCTACCTTCAATTTTGGTATCATGGAAGATTCTCAGCATCTCTTCCTCTCTGTATTTCAAACTCAAAATTTACTCCTCCCAGTCAACGACTTTGAATATTTAGTTTTTAATACCATTATAAAATAAAAATAACAATGTATACTTTAATCCAAATCTTATTATAAATTTTATCATTGTAAAACCCTAATTGCAATAGAAATGTTACGGATTAAGTGAATTTCTTAATTACTTTATCAGTCGTTTTTGCACCTTACGTCTTTGGCTTTATGCCTAATTTATTTTTAAAGATATCAAAAGTCTCCTTTAACATTCCGCTTTTGAACTCCATCCCTATTAAAGAAGGGGTAACTGATGTTTCATTTTCCGGTACCTTTCCAGTGAGCAACTGATTTATTTCGTTGACCCATTTACAGACTTCTCTTTCTGCCTTTTTCTTACTAAAAAATATATCTTCATTCCAAAATCTAAAGGATTCCTGCGCATTCATAAAATAAATATCAAGGGCACCATCCCACCCCGATATTGCTTGAGCTTTATCATTAAACACTTTAATCTGATTAATCGGATATTGTTGTCTTATATATCTTATTTTTAAAAACCCTTTAGTAGTTATATGAATAAGATTCAAGTTAGTCAATACTAACTCACCGTTCGTATTGCCGCGGTAAACTTTATCATTCTTCAAAATTATAGACTCATTTGGTTGTAGGTCATATTTATCCATTCATCATTCCCCTTTAGCAGAGCAACATCGTACTCCAAAACAATTGTGAATTCTGTTTTTAACTCTTTCACAAGCCCTGTCATTATAATAATTTCAAACACTTAAAAAGAACATCTAAATCTAAAATGATTTTACATGCGTCTACTAATATTGTCAACCTTTGATTGTATCTTTCCACAATCTTTTGTTTTACTGTTACTGTACACTAGGAATGATTTAGAATATGGAAATAAGAAAAAGAACATCAGGTTAAATTTCAATAGTAGAAGCGCAATAGCCACAGTAGCTGAATGTTAAAAATAATCTTTCACCTCTTATATTCAAGTAAATCGATGTCTTTTAAAATCTTCTATAATTTTAATTATATCAGCCTTAGAAATTGGAAAGGTTATTTCGTTTATTATTTTGCCTATTTGACTTATCATTACAAACTCCACCATTTTATTCCTAACTTTTTTATCCAACATCATTGCACCATATAAATCCTCAGCACTAATATCCTTTAACAACAATTGTTCTACTACACCTAACTTTTCTATAGTATTATAGATTCTTAAATAATCACTTTCTTTAAGAATACCAAGCTTCCAACCTATAAATCCTTCGCAAATCATTCCTAAAGCTACTGCTTGCCCATGTGTTTGTTTAAAGTCTGTGAGAAGTTCCACAGCATGTCCAATAGTATGACCAAAGTTTAAAATTTTTCTTAACCCTTTTTCCTCAGGGTCCAAAGATACAATTTCCTTTTTTATTTTACAATTTTGAAATAATACTCCAGGAAGTAAGTTCTCATAAACTTGGTCTTTTCGTGAAAGGATATCTTCTATACTCTCATTTAAGAATTCAAAAAACTTCTCATCAAATATTATAGCATGCTTAAACACCTCAACTAAACCGCCAATATAATTAGCATTATCTAATGTTGTCAAGAGTTTTGTGTCTATAAAAACCTTGTGCGGATGGTAGAACGTTCCAATCAAATTCTTGCCATGCTTTGTATCTACAGCTGTTTTACCTCCAATACTGCTATCAGCCTGTGCTAGTGTAGTCGTGGGTACTTGGTAGTATGTAATTCCTCGCATATATGTAGATGCAACAAAGCCTGATACATCTCCCACAACACCTCCGCCAAAAGCTATAAGAATTGTATCCCTCGAACACTTTTTCTCTAGCATATCCTCCTCAATTGCCTCTTTAGTTTCCCTATTTTTATATTTTTCTCCAGCAGGAAATTCTACAATAAAATGCTCTATTTCTCTCTTGTTCAAAGCTTGTCCTAGAGCCTTCCCCCATGTTTTATTTACCTTCTTATCTGTAACTATACAGATTTTCTTATCTTTATGATTTTGATAAATTTCATTAACTAAATTATCTAAATAATTATATCCAATACAAATATCATAATCTTTAGGTTTCGGAGTTATTTTAATATTAAGATTTTTCATTATCTATTTCCCCTTCGTTTTATTTTGCACTTTTTCTTGAACTGTTTTAAACCCTAATGACATATAAATAGCATCTAGCAACGCAATCCTTGTCATAGCTTCACAAACAGCATAAATTCTAGTACAAATTGTCGGATCATTTCTAGTGCTAAATATAGCTGTAATATTTTCATGCTTATTTAAATCTACTGTTTCCTCTGGCACTGCTAGTGTTGGAGTTGGTTTTACTGCAACCCTTATTCTAATATCCTCACCATTAGAAATTCCACCTAAAATTCCACCTGCATTATTTGATTTAAATTTCATTTCACCTGTTTGACTATCAATCTGTGGAATATCATTAGACTGGGAGCCAAGCATTTTAGAATGTTCAAACCCTTTACCAAATTCAATTCCTTTAATAGCTCCAATAGATAAAAGCGCATGCCCAAGCACAGCTTGAAGCTTGTCAAAAACTGGCTCTCCAACTCCCTCAGGAACACCTCTTGCTATAATGTCAATAGTCCCACCTAGAGTATCACCACTTTCTTTTACCTCTAATACTCTCTTTATGATTTTCTCTCCTGCTTCTTTATCTGGACAATTAATCTCATTTATTCTGTAATTTTTTTTAGCCTCTTCATAATTTAAATCCCTTGCTTTTATATCATGTATAGAACTTATAAAGGCAATAACATCAATATTTAAAGCTTCCAGAATAGCTTTTGCTACTGCTCCCCCTGCAACTCTCGACGCCGTCTCTCTGCCAGAGGATCTTCCAGCTCCAAGATAATCATAATTTTCACCATATTTTTGCATGTAAGTATAAGTAGCTTGCCCAGGTCGTAAAACGCTTTGTTTTTCTTTATGCTTTTTAATTTGATCAGGTAAAATATCAGTGTTAGGAATATATATTCCTATTGGAGCACCCGTTGTAAGATTTTCTTCCATAACCCCACTTAAAATATAGGGTTTATCTCTTTCTTTCCTTGGTGTTGATAGATCTGAGAGTCCAGGCCTTCTTTTTTCCATTTCAGCTTCTATCATTTCAGATGTAATTGTAATACCTGCTGGCACTCCATCAACAATTGTAACTAATCCACCTTTTAAATTTTCTTGCACATCACCTTCTCTAAAAGCACCACCATAAGATTCGCCACAAGTTGTAATTCTAAACATTCTTCCAAAAGTATTTCCCAACATATCTACACCCCATTATTTTTAGTAAAAATCCAATTTGCAATCTCATCTACGGATTGTTCTTGACATTTACAAATAACATCCGCATATTTTTTATATAAAACATCTCGCTTTAGCCACAGCTCATAAAAAGACTTTTCTTTCGATCCTGAAAGAGGCCTCGAATCATCAAATCTTTCTTCAAGTATTTCATAGTCAACATCTAGGTAAAAAACCATACCCAATTTTTTCAAGTACTCAATTGCTTTTTTTATTTCAACAACCCCTCCACCTGTTGAAATAACGGCATTCTCTACGATTATATTTTGTATAACCTCGTTTTGCAGGTCTAAAAAAAACTCTTTTCCTAACGTTTTAACAATTTGTCTTGGTGTCATGCTTATTTTTTCTTCAATTAGTTTATCTGTATCCAAAAACTTAAGATTAAACCTTTTAGATATTTCTTCTCCAACAGTTGTTTTGCCTGCACCAGTCATTCCAATTAAAATTATGTTTTTCATACTTTTTCCTCACTAATACATAAATTCCCGCCACAATCTCTTGCATAATTAATAAACTCTGGGAATGTGACATTTATTGCCTCTGCCGTATCAATTAAAGTCTCTCCATCTACATTCATTCCTGCAACAGCCAAAGCCATAACAATTCTATGA
>CAZTHU010000077.1:0-8204 GCA_964613575.1 uncultured Eubacteriales bacterium
AAAAGAGGGGCACTTACTCTTAACATCTAATAAAGAGCGAAGGGATATTTTAAATAGCTTAAACTTAGATTTTTTAATATTAGAAGAGTTTACAAAAGATTTTTCACAAATGAAGCCTGAAGAATTTGTAAAAAAGGTTTTAGTTGAGCGATTAAATGCAAAACTTGTAGTGGTTGGTGAGAATTATAGGTTTGGATATAAGGGTGAGGGTGATGTTGAAAAATTAAGATCATTTGCCCATATTTATGGGTTAGATGTTAGGGTTTTACCTTTATTATATTTAGGAACAGAGGTTGTAAGCAGTAGCAGGATTAGAAAAAAGCTTTTAAACGGATGTGTAGAAGATGTTTGTGTTCTTTTAGGAAGGTTCTTTTCATTAACAGGAGAGGTTATTCATGGGAAAAAACTAGGAAGAATGCTGGGATTTCCTACTGCAAATGTAATTTTAGAAAATTTTCAGGCGTTGCCAAAAACTGGGGTTTATGCTACTAAAACTATTCTGGAAGAAAAAACGTACAGCTCGATAACTAATATAAGTTTTAAAGAAAAAAAGGATATAGATAAAACAGAAGATTTCGAATTTGTAATAGAGACGCATATATTTGACTTTGATGCTCAAATTTATGGAGAGCAAATAAAGATATTATTTTTATATAGGGTAAGGGATGAAAAAACTTTTTCAAGCCTTGAGGATTTAAGCAGGCAGATGAGGCAAGATGTAGAATATGTTAAGGGAAGATGTAGGTAGTGTTATAGGAATGTTGTTTTTAAAACACATTTTGAGGTTATTTCCTTTAGAAAAAAAGCCGATATGATAAATAGATGTATCACTTAGCGAAAGGAGCAAGCTATGATCAATTTGTATAATATTAGCAAAACATATAATGTTGAAAATCATGAGTATGTTGGGATTAAAAATGTTACCCTTACAATACAAAAAGGTGATTTTGTTGCTATTACTGGTAGAACTGGCTCCGGGAAGACTACGCTTATGGATATTATATCTATGATAGATAGACCTACCTTTGGGAAATATGTTTTTGAAAATGCAGATATTTCTTTGATGGATGAGGATGCAATTACGAAAATGAGGGGGAAGAAAGTAGGTCATATGTATCAAAAACCAAACTTTATAGATGGGTTCACGGTGTATCAAAATTTAGAAACACCTTTTTTATATAAAAATGATAGCCAGTCAGATGTTAAAGGAAAAATAACGAAGGTACTTGAAGATTTAAAAATAAGTGATAAGATAAATGCAAAGATTAATTCTTTATCAAGGAAGAATCAGCAATTATTGGCATTAGCTAGAGCACTTTTAAGTAGCGAGAATCTAATTATTGCTGATGAACCAACTGGAGATTTAAATAGTTTTGAAACTGAAATTGTTTTAGAGGAGTTACAGAGGCTAAATGCTAAAGGGGTTACTATAGTTATTGTAACTGATGATATTGATATTGCAAGGCACGCAAAGAGAGTAATCCTTTTAAAAGATGGTATTATTGAAAAGGATATAAATTTATCAAATCCTTTGAGTGCAAGAGAACTTACACAAAAGTTTACGAAAGGGCAGGGGTAGTTTAAAGCATAATTTAATGGAGGCGATTTTAAATGAAAAGTTGTAAGGTTTTAATAGGTTTACTCTTAGTAGTTAGCTTTGTTATGTTCGCTTTAGTAGGATGTGGCATGGACGAGGAAGAAGTTTATGTAAGTCGGGTAGAACAAAAACCTTTACAGGCTTTTGTTTTCGCAAATGGATTTGTGAAAGCCCAAGATGTGGATGAAGTTTTTGTGGAGAGGGGTTCAAAGATAATAAATGTTATGGTTCAAGAAGGCGAGATGGTAAGTGCTAATCAAACACTGTTTACTTATGGAAATAATCGAACTGCTACAAGTTCGATTGATGGTGTTGTTACTACTTTAAATGTTAGACGTGGAATGGAGGTAGGGTTTAGTGAGCCTGCGGTTGTTGTGATGAGTACAAATAGGTTAAAGGTCAGGGCTGATGTTCGCCAGACAGACATAGCAAATGTATTGCCAAATCAGGAAGTACAGATAAAGGCGGATGGTGTTTTGGAGAATAGGACGCTTTCAGGTACTGTAGAAAATATTTCTAAGGTTGCAAAAAGAAGTGATGAAGATGTTTATGTTCAGGTGGATATTAATATAGAAGGAAGTGCGCCAGAGGGTTTAAGGCCTGGTATGGAGGTAAGATGTAATATATTAATGCGTGAGAAACAAGATGCAATAGTTGTGGGGATGGATTCTATAGTTCCTGTTGGCAATGATAATTTTGTTTATGTTGTAAGCGGTGGAAGATTAGAGGAGAGGGAAGTTACTTTAGGTGTTAGAGCAGGTTATGACTATGAAGTTACAAGTGGTTTAGATAAAGACGAGGTTGTTGTTAGAAATCCCTTACCGTACTTTCAACAAGATATGCCAGTAAGGATTATTAATTAATTAAAAAGTGGTGAATCTATGAATGTTTTAAATATCTTTAAGATAGCATTTGAGAGTTGTTTATTAAAGTTTAATAAATACTACTTCTTTGTGCTTGTAGCCTCTCTTACAACGATTGCTATTATTATGATGTTCCAAACTGGAAGGATCATTGAAATGTCTGTTGGAGAAGGATTTGAAGTTATAGGTATTGACAATATTGAGCTTTTTAGTGCATCTAGTACAAAGAATCAAGATAATGGACTTACGATATCAGATTTAAAGTTTCTAAAAAACAATAGGATTAATGATATAAGCTTGATGCATGGAGTAATCTCAAGAAATGCGGGCGTAAGCGTAAGAGGAATGGATACTTATGCTAATGTAAAGGGTGTAAGTTTTGAGTATTCGACTTTTAATGCTGTTAAGACAACCCGAATTGGAGGGTTTATTGCGGATGGGTATGAGAATTTTAGAAATATTGCAGTTGTTAGTACAAGTTTTGCAGAGCGATATTTTAAAAGTTATGATTTGGTGGGAAGGACAATTTTACTTGATAATCTAGATGGTAATGTTGAACAATATCAGATAGTTGGGGTTGTAGAGGATGATGAATCTATTGTAAGTGGGAAATTATCGCCTAGAATGGTTACAGAGATTTATATACCAATAGGAAATGCTACGAGCTTTTTTGGCACTAATTCATTAGATTATATAGAAATTAAGCTTAATAATCCTGATTTAGCACAACCAGTAGGGCAAAGAGTAATAAGCTTATTAGAGAGGGTGGATACAGATGATAGAACATTTGCGATAAGAAAACCAACAGAGCTTTTAAATCCGAGAGATGAAATTAATTTTTACACAAATATTGCATTTGCAAGCTTTGCTGTTTTAACTATCCTTATTGCTTTTTTAGCAATGATTTTTGCAATGGATTTTTCTGTAAAAACAAATATGGATGAGTTTGCAACGAGAAAGCTTTTAGGTGCGTCAAGAAAAGAGATTCAAGTTCAAGTTTTATCGCAAGGTGTACTTCTTTCGATTGCAGGGGTTTTATTTGGGGCTATCTTGGGAATAATACTTGTAATTTTAGCGAGTGCCTTTATGGGGTTTGGGTTGTATATTCCGCTTCAGGTTATAGTTGGAACTATTGCGATAATAATAATATTAGGAATTTTAGCAAGTTTATTGCCAGCTTATAGAGCAGGCAAAGTTGAAATTAAACGATATATATTACGAGACTAAAAAAGTAAAAAGGAGTGATTATTTTTATGCAAAACGATGTTTGTGAAAAGATCTATGAGTCGGACGGTCTTAATATCTATAAGATCCCATTTGATAAGTTTAAAACAAATACTATAACGGTTTGTTTTGATGATCAATTAAGCAAAGAGAGAGTGGCTAAAAATGCTCTATTACCAGAGGTTTTAAAACAAGGAAGCCAAAGTAATCCCACCATGAGAGATATATCGGTAGCTTTAAAAGAGCTTTATGGCACTGTTTTTGATTGTGGGGTAAGCAAAAAGGGCGAGATGCAAATGATATATTTTTATTTGGAGACAATTAAAGATGATTTTGCAAACAAAGCTGAAGATGTTGCTAAGAAAGCTTTAGATTTAATGTTTGAGATAATTACAAAGCCTCTTTTAAAAGATGGGGTATTTGTAGATGAGTATGTTAAAGTAGAGAAGGATAATTTGCAAAATTATATAAAGTCAAAGCTAAATGATAAGATGTCTTATGCCTTTGAAAAGTGTATAGAGAATATGTGCAAGGGTGAAGTTTATGGAATTTCTGATCATGGAGAAATAGAGGATTATGACAAGATAACACCAGAATCACTTCATGAGCACTATAAAGAGGTTTTAGAAACTTACCCTATTAGCATTTATGTTACAGGAGAGGTAAAGGACGAGTTTTTAAAGAAAGTAAAAGAATTATTCGAGTCGATAAAAAGAGGCCGGATAAAAACAATTAAAGATACTGTTTTTAAAGAGGCACCAGCAAAAACAAGAGAAGTGGAAGAATCACTTACTATAAATCAAGGAAAGCTTTGTATGGGTTATAGAACAAATGTTTCACCAACTACAATTGATTATTACAAACTTTTAGTTTATAACAGCATATTAGGTGGGGGGATTCACTCTAAGCTTTTTCAAAATGTTAGAGAAAAGGAAGGCCTTGCTTATTATGCATTTTCTAGGTTAGATAGATTTAAAGGTATTATGGTTATAAGTACGGGAATAGAGGAAAGTGATAAAGATAAGGTTGTTTCAATTGTAAATCGTCAAATGGAGGATATCCAAAATAATATTATTAGCGATTATGAGTTTGATTCTTCCAAAAAATATATTATAAGTAGTGTAAATTCGATGAAGGATAGTCAGATGTCGCTTGTTGATTTTTATATGAGCGGGAATATTGCAAGAAAGCCTCACACGTTAGATGATGTTTTAAAATCTGTTCAGAGCGTTACAAAACAAGATGTCGTACAAATTTCAAAAGTGGTTAAACCAGATACTATTTATTTTTTACACGGAAATTGAGGAGGGAGTTTTATGGATTTCGAAAAGATTAGATATGAAAATATTGACGAGCAGTTAGTTAAGTATACGCACTCGTCGGGGTTAAAAGTTTATGTACTACCAAAGAAGGGATACTATAAGAAATTTGCAGCTTTTGGCACTAATTATGGTTCGGTTGATAGTGAATTTGTTATTCCGGGTGAAACTCAAGTAACAAAAGTCCCAGATGGGATTGCACATTTTTTAGAGCATAAATTATTTGAACAAAAAGATGGTAATGTGATGGATAAGTTCTCTGCATTAGGTGCATCTCCTAATGCTTATACGAGTTTTAATCAGACTGTTTATTGGTTTACATGTACCGAAAAGTTTGATGAGTGTTTTAAGCTTTTGTTAGAGTATGTTCAAAACCCTTATATCACGCCAGATAGTGTGGAGCGAGAGAAGGGAATTATAGGGCAGGAAATTAAGATGTATGAGGATAACCCAGGCTGGAGGGTTTATTTTAATCTTTTAAATGCTATGTTTAAGGTGCATCCTGCAAAAAAAGATATAGCAGGTACGGTAGAATCTATTGCAGATATAGACAAAGATATATTGTATAAGTGCTTTAATACGTTTTATCACCCATCGAACATGGTTGTAATTGTAGGTGGAGATGTAGATGAAAAAGAGGTTTTTGAGAATGTGGAAAAATTCATACAAACAAAAGAGCCTATTGATGATATTAAGAGGATTTATCCAAAAGAGCCAGACAAGATAAACCAACATTATATAGAAGAGGCTATGGAGGTTTCTACCCCTATATTTTATATGGGATTTAAGGATAAGAGGGGCAGTGAATCAAAGGATGAAACCCTTGCATCAAAAGAGTTAGCAAAAAGAGAATCTGCAATAAAGATTATCCAAGAGATGATCTTTGGAAAGAGCTCTAAGATTTTTAATTTGTTATATAGCAAGGGATTAGTGGATGGTTCTTTTGGGTATGATTATACAATTGAAAAGGATTATTCTTATTCAATGCTAGGTGGAGAGTCTAAGAATCCGCAAGAAGTAAAAGATATAATTATAGAGGAGATTAGAAGGCTAAAAGATGGAGATTTTAATGATGCAGACTTTGAGATGACAAAAAAGATGATGAAGGGTAGGTTTGTTAGAAACTTAAATTCTGTGGAAAAACCTTGTAGAGCGTTTATGAGTACTTATTTTAAGGATATAAACGTTTTTGATTATTATGATTTGTACACTAATATAGATTTTGAGTATACAAAGAAGATTTTTGTTGATCATTTTGTTGAGGATATGTTTGCAATGTCGGTTGTTAAGCCATTTAGTAAAAAGGAGTCTTGAATTTAGTTGAGATTATTTGTTTTTAAGGGGGAAGTTAGATGCAAACTATAGAATTTCCAGGATTATGGGGATTAGAACTTACAATAAATAGGGTTGCGTTTTATATTTTTGGGCAACCAATTTTTTGGTATGGCATTATAATAGCGACCGGTATTTTATTAGGTACGTTTTTAGGTGTTAAGCATAGTAAGTATCATGATATAAATAAGGATGATTTTATTGATACTCTCTTAGTTGCTGTGCCATCTGCTGTTATTGTAGCAAGGCTATATTATGTAGTGTTTCAATGGGAACTTTACAAGGATAACTTAGGGTCCATATTTAACCTAAGAACTGGTGGCCTGGCTATTTATGGTGGAGTTATAGGGGCTGTTTTGGCAACATTTATATTTATGAGGTATAAAAAGATTAAACCTATGAAGATGATTGACTTTGCGTGTTGCTATATTCCTTTAGGCCAAGCCATAGGAAGGTGGGGGAATTTTATAAATCAAGAAGCTTTTGGGATTAATACAACACTGCCTTGGGGAATGAGAAGTCAGACTACTATCTCCCAATTAGAAAGTTTAAAAGAACTAGCGGGAGAGGGTTTAGCAGGAATCCCTAAAACTTGGGATATTCAACCATCCATGCCTGTACATCCCACATTTTTGTATGAATCATTATGGAATCTTGCTATTTTTGCTCTCCTTCTTTATATAAGAAAGAAAAAGAAGTTTGAGGGAGAAGTTTTCTTTATGTACATGGCACTTTATGGTTTTGGAAGATTCTTCATAGAGGCATTAAGAACAGATAGCTTAATGATTGGAGATTTTAGAGTGTCACAGCTCCTTGCTTTAGGCTTTTTTGTGGTGTTTTTAGGTCTTGTTATTTATAGACGCTTTAAGTTAAAAACGGCAAAATAGTTTTTTGTAAAATGATTTTGTATATTATCCACAGAGTTATCAACATTATCCACAAAAAAATACCCACATGTGGAAAAAAGATGTAGAAAAAAAAGAAACCCACAAGTTATACACAGAAAATGTGGATAACTTGTGGGTTTATTGTGGAGATTAAGTTTTTGCATTGCACAATGTTTCTTCTATAATGTTTGTAGTTACAATATTTGAAGCAATTTGTGGATTATCTGAAAATATTCCATCTACGCCCATATCGGAAAGTCTTTTAATTTCAACAGGATCATTTACTGTATAAAAAAATGATTTGATATTTTTTTGCTTTAAAGACTCTAAAAGCTCTTTAGAAGCCATTTTAACGTTAAAGTGTGCAGAATATGCGTTGATTTTTATAAGCTCATTTAGGTTTGGGCTTGTATCTTCATATAAGAGCGCAATATTTACGGTTTTTGAAAGTTTTCTCATTCTATACATACTTTGATGATTAAAAGAAGAAAAAAGAACTTGGTCTTGTAGATTGTATTTTAGAACTAGGTCTAGGATTTTTTCTTCGATATTTGGATAATGAATGATGTCATTTTTTATCTCGATATTTAGGAGTTTGGAATATTTTTTTTGAATAGTAAGTTTTAAGAATTCATTAAGAGTTGGGAGTGTAACGCCTTGATAATTAAAGTTTATACCGAAGTTGTATTTTTGTAGTTGGTCTAAGTTGTAATTTGAAATGTAACCTTTTCCGTCTGACGTTCGATCAATTGTTTCATCGTGAATAATGACGGGGATGTTATCCTTAGTTAGTTGAACATCAAATTCGATACCATCACAATTTGAATCAATTGCCATTTCAAGTGCTAACAGTGTGTTTTCAGGTTTTACCTGAGATACGCCCCTGTGGGCAATAATAGAAGTTCTTGACATAAACAAACACCTTCCTTTTTAAGAGCCTACGCAAGAATTCTCGTGACTTCAGTCGTGAGATGAATTGCGC
>CAZTHU010000078.1:0-8060 GCA_964613575.1 uncultured Eubacteriales bacterium
ACCCGGTCTTCCTTTCCCCCATGGAGAATCCCAAGAAATCTCATCTGGTTTTGCCTTTTTCCAAAGTGCAAAATCCTTCTCATTTTCTTTTCCCTCTTCAATCTCTTTTCTTGTTCCACTAAAAGCTTCATCTAAATTTCTATTAGAAAAACACCCATAGTGAGAAAATGAATCCACCCTAAAGTAAACATCTCCACTCTCTGTAGCATAGGCATTGCCTTTATCTATTAGCTCACTAACAAAGTCTATAATTTCTTGAATGTTTTCAGTTGCGCGAGGCTCAAATGTTGCCCTATCATTTCCTAATAGTTTTAACTCCGTATCCGTCTTTTCTATAAGCTTATTTGCATACTCTGTAGGGTCTTTGCCTAATTGATTTGCCTTGTCTATTATCTTGTCGTCCACATCAGTATAATTTCTAACATACGTTACTTCATAGCCTAGATACTCGAAATATTTTTTTATAACATCAAAAACAACCGATTGATACGCATGCCCCACATGCGCTTGTGCAGAAGGTGTAATGCCACAAGCATACATCTTTAATCTACCCTTTTCAATAGGTATGAACTCTTCTTTACTCCTTGTTAGGATGTTATGTAATTTAAGTCCCATAAAACACCTCCAAAAATTCAACTATATACCACTATTAATGATAATCCACAAACACCTAAATCGTCAAGTATTATAAGCACAAGTTCAACGTTACTGTTCTCTAAGATGATTGATTACTGGGAATAAGAAAAACAACATCACGTTAAATTTTAATAGTGGAAGAGCAATAGTAGCCGTAGCTGAATGTTTCAAACCGCCCCCATGCCCCTGTCCCTTTTAATAAATTTTCCCCTTGACTTTTCTTTAGTTTTAGTGTAACATAATATTGTGGAAACGGTTCACTATTATAGTAAAAATTGAACAATTATTTATTGTATATCTTTCTTTAATAAATATTCAAACTAAACATCCTAAAAAGCTAGCCTCTTTATTATCTCTTATTAAATTAATGTAAATGTAAGAAAGGGTGGTTTTTATGCAAAACGCAAAAAAAACACACAGCCTTGCTAACATTACAAAACTTTTCAACCTTAACCCATTAAAGCTTTTTTTAGTTTTTACACTTCTTTTTAGTTTTTCTTCGATATTTATCGAAAACACTACTATAAGTGCTAATGCTAATCCTATTTCTCGCCTTTTCGGTAGTAAGGGATCTGAGGTTGAAGAAAATTCTGAAGATTCTGAAGGTTCAGAAAGTTCAGAACATTCACAAGATTCACAAAACACTGACTCATCTTCTACCAAAGAGCAGTCTGAATCACAAGAAGAAACTAGAACAACAATTGGTTCATTAACTAACAAATCAGACGAGGATTCTGAAGACCGACCCGTTATTATTATAGCTCACGGCATGCTTGCAAACGGAAGAATATATAGACCCTTAGCCGAAAGATTTCGCGATGCAGGCTATGAGGTTTTAACGCCCTCTAGCAGCCGAAGCGCTTTTACAGCAACACATATTATAAGGGCTGCTAATTCAGTTCAAAACCAAGAAGTAATCCTTGTAGGACACTCTGCAGGTGGTGCTGCATCACAAAGAGCTGCTGCACAACTTGGAGATAAAGTAATAGGTGTTATTTCAATAGATGGTGCACCCGTCTTAACGTCTAACCCAAACATTCCTCACGCATTTTTCGCACATGAAGAAGATGGATTTGGCTCTTTAGTTGGTAATCTAAATCCACGTGTTCCAGAAGAAAACATACTATATGGAGGTGTTGTAACACTACCTGGTGGTCATTTAATCGCACCATTTGGAACAGACGCACATCATTATATTGAAGCTGCAGAAAAAATAGAAGCCTTAGCAAATTCGTAATTCAGGTTTTTAAATTTTAAAATAATTTCTATCAAAATAACAGATGGACAACCGTCCATCTGTTATTTTGTTTTTATAAACCAAAAGGTTTAAAAACATTTCCTGCCTCTTACTCAAATGTCAACTGTTTCATTTTCTCAAACTTCATCTTATCTAAATCCTCTTCCGTCCTAACATCTCTAACAACCACTTTTATCCTGCTATCCTCTAATATTTCTTGATTTAAGATGTAATTCACCTCAAACTTACTTGTAAGCGCTTTATTTATATTGTGCCCTGGAGCGATTAGCTGAACATCATTTTCTTTTAAAATTCTAAACATAGGTTCCCACAAATACACCGCACTTGTAGCTCCAAAAGGATTATCCGCAATAATTACCTTCTTAGATTTTATAGAACTATTTGTAACACTAAGCATCCTTATATAAGATATCAAGCAAACTGCGAAAATGAAGTAGAGTGCATTAGACTGACCTTCCGACCCAACCGCATTCTCCCACTTCTTATATGCTGAATGCTCATTAACACTTTCTACTTTAAAGAGCTTAACTACTACCTTATCCATATCCGTAATTCTTGCTAAAAGCTCTTTTGAAGAAAGCCTCATTGCTATTTTCACTCTATCTACACTAATATTTCCTTCAGTGTCTTTTTTAATATCAGTATTAATTTCCTTCACAATGCTTTTTATATGATTTTTCATCCGCTCAAACTTTTCTTCTTGTGAATAATCAGAAAACTTTACCTCTATCATATTTCTAAGCTTACCATCCACATCTATTCTAGAGAGTGATGAAAACTTTTTCAAATCATCTAGTATGCGCTCTGCTCTTTGTATACATTGTCTTACAAACTCTTCTTGATAACCCTTTAAAACCTCAATATCATCCTTTGTTTTTCCAATTTGTTCATGAATAATTCCTACATAATTTTCTAATTGCCCTATAGCACCTATTGCCTGCACAAGTGTTTTAGGTATTACAAAGTCATCTAATTGCTTTATTGGATCGCTTATATAATACTCTGTAGCCTTTATAGTTATTATTCTTATTTCTTTTTCCAAATTCTTTAACCCTTGATCTATCTTTTCATCGATTTGTGCATACTCTTTAATTATCTTATTATAAGGCAATATTTCATCTAGCATTTCCTCCGTTTGATTTTCAACCTTCTTCTCATCAATAAAATTAACAATCGACTCAAGCTGTCTTTGTATCATATCAGTTTTTTGTTCAACATCTTCCATCGCTTTTTCTAAATCCTTCTTTTCTTTTTGACACGCCTCAACTAACAGCCTAGCTCTTTGTATTCTCTCATTAATTTGTACTTCATCTAAAGATTCACTAAACTTTTCGTAAATTCCACCTATGGCAATAAGCTTTTGTTTTCTATCTTTGATAACCGCCTCTTTTGACTTAGCTTCTCCATAAACATCATTAACCTTTTTAGATACTTGTTTAAGCTTTTCGTCATATTCTTTTTCTAACAACTTTATCTCTTGTATACTCACATCGCTGTATTGATTTAAAAACTTTTCTTTTTCCTCTTTTTCTTTAAAGAAAGCTACACTATATTCACTTTGAACTATCCTAGCTTCACAATCATTCTTATATTTTTGATGCATATCTATTTTCTCTCTCAGGTTGTCTTCTTCCATGTTTTTACCTTCAACACTTTGTTTTAAAGCATTAAACTTCTCTTTTAATTTATCAAACTCCAAATCTATTACTTGATCTTCTTCAAATGATGACAAGCTCTCTAAAAGTCCTTTATGTTCTCTCTGCTTTTGCTTTAACTCATGCTCATCATCGCTTAGTATATTTATATTCTTATCTAACTCCTTAGAGAGCTTTAAAAATTTATCATTATTTCCTTCGCACTCAATAAGGCTTTCCCTCTCCTCCTTAAGCCTAGATTCTAAATCCTCTTTTTTTGCACTTTGGCTTATATAAATATCTAAACTCTCAAAATCTTTACTTAGTACATCTAGCTTTTCCCTTAACTCTTCTTCCCTTTTAGGAATAGCATCTAATTGCTTTTTATTTTCTAAGATTTCAGCCTTTACATCATTAAACCTAACCTTAGTATTTTCTATCATTGCTTCTAACTCTTTAATATTTTCTTTTCTTTCATCTACTATCTGTTTTGTAAATCTATCCATAAAACTTAGAGCCTTAAATTTATCATCTTGAACCTCTTTTATCTTTTGTCTTAATGTTAAAAGCTCGCCTTCCACTTTTTCTTTTTCCCTTTGTAAACCCTCTTTAAAGTCTAATAAAGCATCATTTTTAACATATATATCATTCCTTCCTGCTAAAAAAAGCAAGTCATCATTTTCAAAATTTTTCATACTTCTTACACTCTCAAGGTTAAATACAGGTAAAGGACACTCTAAAACCTCTTTTTCAAACATAGCAATATTTTTCTTGAAATCTAAAAAATCTTTCTCTAAAAGAAGTATTGAATATGGCAAAAGCTTGAATTTTTCTAAAACCTCTTCCTTTTGTGCCTCGCTTTTTTGATTTAGTAAGTCTAACCCTGTATATACGCTCTTATATTTTTTAGCTAATCTTTCTTTAAATACTAAAATCTCATCGTTAGGAACATAAGATTTATCATGATCTAGCCTTTGAAGTTTATTATCTATATTTTTTTGTTCTATCTCTAACAGTGTTTTTTCATTCTCTAAGGAACTTAGAACCTGTGTTAATTTAAGATCTAAATCTTCCCCACCTTCATCTACATTAGCATCTATATCATATAACTCAAAGAGCTTTTGCATCCTGCTCTTTTCTAATTTATATTCTTCCATAAAAGCTAATGGCTCTTTTCGCCTTTCTTCAAAGAGCAAAACATCCCCCTCTAACTGCGCAAGTAAAGTATTATTAGTTCGATACAGCTTGTTTAATTCCTCCTTCTTTTCTTCTAGTTCTTCTTGAAGCTTATTATTCTCTAACATCTCTTTCTCTAAATCTTTCAAACTTATCTCTGGCTCCATAATCATATTAAGCTTCCCATTTTTTTGGAAATACGAAACCTTTTCTTGTATCACCGCTTCTTTAAGCTCTTTTTCTTTAACTAAAGACTCTATCATATTTTTGACTTTACCCATTTTCTCGCTTAATTGAGCAATCTTACCCTGCAAGATATTCTTTTCTTCTATTTTCTGGGCTTTTTCTTTTATTTTTTCATCTATTTTTTCGCCGCACTCATTAGCTAAACTCTCTAGAGAGAGTTTATAATTAAACCCAATCTTAGCATATTCTTTTTTTAAATTATCTGCATCCTTATTTAAATTCTCAAGACTACTTTTTGCTTTAAATACTTGATTTTGTTCATTTTTAAACTTTAAATAATCATTTTGAGCATTTTGCAGGTTATATTCTTGCCTTGCCTCCTGCCTTTTCACTTCAAACTCTTCTTGTTCTTTAATCCTTTTTTTTAGCTCAATTTCTAAAATGGATAATGAGTGCTCTAAAAGCGCTATATCAAGGCAGTCTTTTTGATTTTGAGCTTTTTTTAAATTTTCCAATACAAACGCTAAGTTTTTTTCTATGTCTTGTTTTTGTTTTTGACCCTGTTCAATATCACAAGTCATCTTATTTCGATTTTTAATTACCATTAGTTTAAAATCGTCTAATTTTTGATAATCATCTTTTAACCTTATAACCACATTCTTTATTTTATTATAAAAATCAAGTATTTGATTATACTCGTACAAATATTGCTGATCCTTTGAAAGCTTATTTAAATTTTCTCGAATATTTATCAATATATTAGCTAAATCCTCATCCTTTTCGCCATCTCCTAGGTTTTTAGTAAAATTATCAGTTTTAGTGTCTTCCACAATTTTTATCAAAAGATTTTCAATTAGCTTCCTAGATGTTTTATTTTGTCTAAAATACTTTTCTATACTATTCTCTCCACTATTAATCTGACCAATAATCTTCCATTCGGTATTTATAAGATTATAATTTTTAAGAAAACTTATGTACTCACCTCGTCTGTCAAAATAGTTCATAGAAAGATTTTTCTTATTTAAACCTCTTATTAAATCTTTTAATGCATCAAATTGAATCACCCTTCTTTTGTTACCAGAAAAACTACAAATAGGCATATTATAAATATCATATTGATTTGGCTCATTATATAAATAAAAATAATTGAAATACTCTATTCCAGCACCAGATGTATTCTCTCCTTCTTCTGATATTAGATATCCAACACCTTCCTCATCTCTTTTTTGCTTTATCCTTCTTGCACAAAAACCTGTAAGCATATATTTATATTGCAGTCCATTATCTAACACCCACTCTATTAAAACATGTGATGTTCTATCTTTCCCACCTATAAATATATTTTTAAGTGGTTTATCCTCCCTAAGTGCGGTGTTTGGAAGTAGCACTTGTAGCATCATCATAAGAAGTACGGATTTGCCACCCCCATTTTCTAAATCATAGGTTGCAGATTTTCCATTAAAACTAAGTCTAAAATCATCATAAAATGATTTTGCATCATTAAATCCTACATCTACCAATCTAATCCTGTTAATATGAGGCATCGCGTTCCCCTCCTAAACCATATATAAACTCTAATAAATCGTTTTTATTGTCCCTATCTTCAAAAAAATTATAGATAATTGCTTTAAACCTATCAGTTGGGAAAATAGAGTTTCTATCTTCATCCATCATAACGAGCTTTTCATCCTTTAAGAAAGAACACACATTCTTCACAAATGACACCTTGTCGTTTTTGCCAGCAAACATATACTCCCTAGCATCCTGAAGCTTTATCCATACCTTTGCAACCTCTGCAAAATTAAAAGAATTTTCTTGACTTAACCTTTCAATATCCTCAACTCCCACAAGTGCCTCAAACTTATTCCCCACCTCATTTACTAAATCTGCAAACTTAACATAGCTTATAGGCGTATCCATAGCCGACTCTTTATAAAACATTGTTATAAGTGTCATTATTATAAAATAACAAAGATAAAGCTCATCGTTTTTGTTTATCCGCGGGATCTTTCTTTTAAGCTCTTCGTTTGAATACCCAAAAATTCTATTGTCAACCATCGGACACATCAAAAGCTTTTCGTTATACCTATAAAGCTCTAATTCTAAGCCCTTTGTTAAAATATCTAGTGCCTCTTCAACATCGGTATCATAAATATACTTATCATATAAATCTTTATTTTTAGACTTGCTAACCTCCTCCGATGCTAAAAGTGTTTTAAAGATCTCAAGCGCACTTTCAAATGCCTGTTTAACCTCTAGTTCCATTATGCTCCCCCCCTAAAGGTAATATTTGTACTTTTTATTCCCCATCCTAAACAAACCTCTTCATCTCTTATAGGTTCAACCTCTAATACATTTATCTTCTTATCTTCTTCATTATCATCACAAACTTTTTTCAATATAAGCTCAATATCGGATAGTTTTTCTAAATCCTCATCTTCTCTCATTTTGACAAAAAACCTATTCTTCTTTTGACCTAACGATTTCCCGTGATTTAGTGCAATTATAAAAGATAAAAAATCTGCATTTAATAAAGCATCATCCCCAAAATCATTTTTCAAATCCTCCGACCAATCCTCAAGCGTACAAATGTGAACTTCTTCAAGTTTATCAAGTAAGTGCTTAGTATAAATACTAAAATTAGAGCTTACCCTCTCATTTACTAAATCATCTAGTAATTTTCTATCTACTTTTTTACTATCATCGGTCTCTTCATGAGACTTTTCACCTTTTGATATCGTAAATTTTTGAGCCTCAAACACCTTTAGAGGATTAAATATCTTTCTTTTATTCGTTTGTATAAAGGGCTGTATCATATGTTTTAAGCCTGAAGGACAAACCCTATCTTTTACCATTTTTTCAAGCTCACCCTCAAAATTAAATCTCTCTGAAAATGCAGATTTAGCCCTCAATTTTAAAATATCATCATACTGCTTTGTTAGATTTGTAGCTTCTTCCAAGAGCCTGGTATGCTTTCTTATAGCTTCATTCATTTCCGACTCAATCTTTTTTAGTACCATAAATGCCTTTGTTTCATTTTTAGTAATAATATTTTTATTAAGCTTGTCTATATAATCATTGTGTACATTCCTTAGAAGTACACTGACCTCACTAAAGAGCTGATTTTCTTCTTCAAATTGATTACTTGCACTTTCATGGTCCTCTCTATA
>CAZTHU010000079.1:0-7983 GCA_964613575.1 uncultured Eubacteriales bacterium
ATGATGATGTTAATGGGAAAATATCTAGTATCGATTCAAGTGAAGATGCATTACCTTTTGTTTTATCCAACTTGAATTCTTTTGCGAACATACTATTAAGAGAGATTAATTATGCCCATTCTGGAGGGACTACATTAAACGATCAAAAGGCAAAGGATTTCTTTGTCCCTAAAGATGAAAAACTTCCTTTGAAGCTTGGTAACATTATGTTGAATCCTAATTTGGAGGATGTAAATAATGTATCTTCAGCTAAAGGAGATAGTCTAGGAAATAATGAGACTGCTCTAAAAATAGGAAATATATTTAGCTCAGAATTACTAAAAGTCGAAGGACGGCGAGTGGATCCTGAAGAGTATTATCAAAATTTTATGACAGAATTAGGCATTTTGAGTTCAGAGGCTAAAAAGTTATCAGAAAATCAAAAGTTTATTACTGAAGATGCTGATAGTAACAGAGAGTCTGTAAAGGGAGTTTCGATGGATGAGGAGTTGTCTAATGTAATGAAATATAAATTTGCGTATAATGCTTCTTCAAAGGCGTTTAATTTAGTTGATGAAATGATTGATGTAATAATAAATAGAACTGGACATGTAGGAAGGTGATGATTTATGAGTAGTGCGTTTAGTGGTTTGAATAATTCGGTATCGGGGCTTTTTAGTGCTAGAAGAAATTTGGATGTGATAAATCATAATGTTGGAAATGCTAATACTCCTGGTTACTCTAGGCAGTATGCTGAGCAAAAAGCTGCTAAACCTTATCCCGTTTTTGATGGTAGTGGAATGGCTGGTAAGGGAAGCTATGTAACAACTATAGAACAAGTTAGAAACGAATATATTGATATGCGATACTGGCAGCAAAATCAAGTTAACGGTGAGGCATCTGTAAAAGAAGAGATGTTAATGGATATTGAGGGGGTTTTTGCAGAACCTTCTGAAAGTAGTATAGCAAAAGTTATGGATGAATTTTTTAATGATTTACATGAACTAGATAAGAAACCAGCTAACCCTTCAGTAAGGAGTTCAGTCTTACAAAGTGCGCTTGCGTTTACAGATAACGTTAATAGTGTTGCGGCAAATCTTGAAAAATTGCAAGTAGATACAAATAAAAATATTAGTTCAATGGTAAAAGAAGTAAATGTATTAGGAAGTCAGATAGCTAAATTAAACAAACAGATTTTTGATTTTGAGATTAGTGGAGATGTAGCAAATGATTTAAGAGATAAAAGAGCAGTTGTAATTGACCAATTATCCCAGTTGACTGATATAAGTGTAGAAGAGGTCGAGAAGGGGAAGCTTCCTAATGGTTCTCCGGATGTAAGAACTGTAATTAGGGTTGGTGGGGATGTTTTAGTTGATGATACTAAAGTTGTTGAGTTGGAGTTAGCGGCAAGAGATGAAAAGTTAAATGATGAAGATATTCCGGATCTTTTTGAGGTGCAGTGGCCTAATGGAGACATAGTTGAATTAAAAGCAGGTAAGTTAAAGGGGTATATTGATAGTAGAGATGGTAACTCTGCAATTAATGATAGCCCAAATTTTAAAGGGGTTCCTTTTTACAAAAGAAAGTTAAACGAATTTGTACAAACATTTGCCAAAGCATTTAATGAAGGAACTGACAGTAGTTTAGGACATGCATCAGGTTATGGTATCTCAAATGAAGGTGATGAACCCCTCTCTGGAATAAGATTTTTTACACCGGAGGATGGAAGTGGTAAGGGTGTTGATACAAAAACTTTTTTAGATGGTGCTCAAGATAAAGAAGATGTAGAGTCTATGTATAGCAATTTAACAGCAAAAAATTTTTCGGTTAGCAAAGATGTTTTGGAAGATTATTCCAATATAGCTATATCGACCGATCCTAATTTTTCTGGAAACTCAGACGTTTTAAAGGATTTAGGGAGTGTAAGGCATGATACGAGTTTGTTTGAAGAGGGAGCGCCTGAAGATTTTTATCGAAATGTAGTATCAACAAATGCTGTAGACTTAAGGCATGCAAGGAGGATGAGCGATAATGGTGAAACTATCCTTAATCTTCTGGAAAACAGAAGGCTTTCAGAATCTGGAGTTTCTATAGATGAAGAAATGACCAATATGGTTAAACAACAACAGATTTATTCAGCGTCAGCAAGTTTAATAAATACTTGGAGTGAAATATATGATATTTTAATAAACAGAACAGGACTAAGATAGTGGAGGTGTTTTTATGAGGATTACAAATTCCATGCAAGTCAATAATTTACTAAAATATATCAATGATAATCAGACTAGAATGGATAAATTGCAAAATCAATTGGCAACGGGTAAGAAAATAAGCGTGCCTTCTGATGATCCAATTGTTGCATCTAGGGCATTAAAGTTTAGAGCTGATGTTTCAGAAATTGATCAGTTTTTGAGAAATAATTCTGATGCATTGTCTTGGGTGGATACTACTGAGGATGCTTTAGAAAAGATGACGGATATTTTTCAAAGAACAAAAGAATTAATGGTACAAGGTGCGAATGAGGTTCTTACTGAAACGGAAACTAAGAATGTTGCAAGTGAGTTAAAACAGTTAAAGAGTCAAATGATTCAGATAGGAAACACTTCTTATGCAGGCAAATATATTTTTTCTGGTTACAGTACTGATCAAAAACTTATTAATGATGATGGTAAGTTTAATGTATCGGTAGATGCTAAAGATGATAGAATAACATATCAGGTAGGAGTAGGAAATAATATTGATATTAATGTTACGGGTGGAGAGTTATTCGATTTAGGAGGGGATGCAGTTGCTGATGTACCGGCTAGATTAAGGGGTGGAGAAATATTTTTCCCGCTCACTGTAGATGAGGATAATGATTCTTTTGAAATAGAATTAAACGAAGACGGGGGTGAAGATATAGAACTTGAACATAGGGACTATGAGGATATTGAAGATTTGATTAGTGAGATACAATCAAAACTTGAAGAAGAAGAAGTAGATGTTAATGTTTCGTCTTTAGGTAATAGATTGCAATTTGAAGCAGAGGAAATTTTGAATGATTCAAAAATAAGTATTTCAAATGGTGATGCATCTTTAGGTTTAGCTGGTGAAACTATAGAAGAGGTTAATGGGACAGAGGCTAAAGAAGGTTCCCTTTTAAAATTTATGGGGGAACTTATTGAGCGATTTGAAGATGGGGATAGCAAAGAAATTGGTAATAGTATTTCAGGTATGGAAGAACAATTAGATAATGTTAATAGAATAAGAGCAGATTTAGGTGCAAGATATAATAGATTGGAGCTTACAGAAGATAGATTGCAAACGAATAAGGTTACATTTACAAGATTGATGAGTGAAAATGAAGATGCAGATATGGCAGAGGTTATAATGAGGCTAAAGAATGAAGAGAATGTTTACAAAGCATCTTTATCAGGAGGGGCAAGGATCATACAACCAAATCTTTTAGATTTTTTGAGGTGATGATATATGTCCTTAAATATTAGTATTCAAAACGCAAGGATTGGAATGAATATAAGACAGGGCGACTTAAGTATGCAAAGTAGAAAGCCTGAACTTTCATTAAGTCAAAATCATGCTAAAGCCGATATAAAATATGAGCATCCGAAGGTTATAATAGATCAATATCCTTCCTTTGCGTCTTCAGGGTTGAAAAATTTTAGGGATTTAACAAGGCAAAATGCTCAAGAGGCAAGCGCTAACGCTTCACAATATACTTCGAAAGTTGCATCTGACGGAGATTTGATGGCTCAAATAGAAAGTGGAATTGATGCTATAGCGCATATTGCAAAGAGAGATTTCATAGATCAAAAGGAATACGATATTGGCACTATTCCTAAGGAGAGACCTATAATAGATGTAGAGGGAGATGTAAGTGTAAATTGGGAGAAAAATTGGGAAGGGGTTAATAATGGTGTTCAAATACAATCCTCTTCGGGGGATTTAGATATAAATTACATTAAGGGAGGTGTTGATGTTTATCTTGAACAAAAGAATTTTGTAAATATTGAGTATAATAGTGAAAATAAATTAGACATTAAGGTATAAGGAGAGGATAAGCTTGGATTTAAATACAAGATATTTTGGAGAGCTAACAATAAGAGAAGAGGAAATAATTAACTTTCAAAAGGGTATCCCTGCATTTGAGGACGTTAAAAGGTTTGTGATAATCTCAGATTCAGATCCTACTTCTCCTTTTAAGTGGTTACAGTGTGTGGACGATGGGAACCTAATCTTTGCAATTGCAAATCCCTTTATGATAAAAAAAGACTATGATTTTGAGATTGATGATAAAGCTTTAGCAGAGATAAATGTTACGAAAATAGAGGATGTTGAGATTTATAGCATGCTTGTAATACCAGAAGACATATCTAAAATGACTATAAACTTAAAGGCTCCATTGATTATTAATCATAAGGAAAGATTGGGAAATCAGGTAATACTTGACACAGATAAATATAGTGTGAGACACTATATAATAGAGGATTTAAAGAGCTGTTGGGAGGTAAACGTAGATGCTGGTGCTTTCAAGGAAGAAGGGGCAGTCAATTGTTGTAAATGATGATATAGAAATAACACTTGTAGATGTTCAAAAAGACTCTGTTAGAATAGGTATAAATGCACCAAAGGATATAACTATCTATAGGAGTGAAATATATGAAGAGATAAAAAAAGAAAATCAGATAGCATCTACGCCTAAAAAAATTGCCTTTGGCGATGTTTTAAATACCATGAAACGAAAATAATTATGAATTTTGCTTTAATGGATGTTCATTTATTAAGGTTTGTGGTAAAATTTATCTTAGTTAAGTTTGTTTGGGCTACTGATTAATAAGTGTAATACAATATTTTGTTATGGAAAGGAGAAGATGAATCTTGGGTGAACAAGATGGACTGGTGGGAGATTTATCTAGATTTATTGCTAGTTTAGAGGAAAACTTTGAAAAGCTAAAAACACAGGTAGATGTAGTTGTCTTAGAAGATGCATTTCTTATGTTTATGGAGACTGTGGATGGTATTGTACAAATTGAAGAAATTATTTTAGATTTTGTGGAGGATGATAAAGGCGCTAAGTTAACTGATTATAGGTTTTCGGATGATTCATTAGCGAATGTTATTAATGACATTGTTATTAGTTATCAAGAAGGTGATTTTATTGAGTTTAAAAGATTGTTTCTTGGTGTATTCGAGTTAGAATTCCAAAACTTTAAAAAAGACATAGAAGAAAAGTTTATGCAACCTGCGTTGGTTTAAAAAATGCTAAAAGGTTACGGCGTTAGCGTCGTAACCTTTTTTGTTCTTTATATTAGTTGTAGTGGGGAATCTATTTTCCTTTTCTAGAATAACCCTTTTATTTTAGCGTTTTCGTCAATGTCAATTTTTTCAGTAGATGGAACTTTTGGAAGGCCTGGCATAGTTAATACATCGCCTGTTATTGCAACGATAAAGCCAGCACCAGCAGAGGCTTTTAGTTCTCTTATTGTGATTTCAAAATCTTGTGGTCTTCCTAAAAGATTTTTATTATCCGAAAGAGAATACTGCGTTTTTGCCATGCATATAGGAAGATGTTCAAGGTTTAATGATTTAAATTGTTCTAGCTGTTTTTTTGCACTTGGCGTATATGTGACATTCTTTGCACCGTAGATTTTAGTTGCGATACATTTGATTTTTTCTTCTATTAGAAGATTCTCATCATATAGGTGTTTAAAGACATTTTCATTGTTTGAAGATATTAAATCGATAACCTTTTTTGCTAGGTCTATACCACCTTCGCCACCTTTTTCAAAACATTCACATACTGAGTACTTAATATTTAATTCGTCAAGTAAAATAGAGAGTTTATCTAGTTCTTGTGGTGTGTCTGATTTAAATTTATTTATAGATACAATTGCAGGTACATTGAATCTTTGTATGTTTTCTACATGCTTTAGTAGGTTTTTAAAACCCTCTTCAATTGCAGGTATATTCTCTTTTTCTAAATCGTCTTTTTTAATCCCGCCATTATATTTAAGAGCACGTATGGTTGCAACAATTACTGCCGCAGATGGTTTTAGTTTTCCAGTTCTACACTTAATATTAAAAAACTTCTCGGCTCCAAGGTCGGCGCCAAAGCCTGCTTCGGTAATGCAATAATCTGAAAGTTTAAGTGAAAGTTTTGTGGCAATTAAGCTGTTGCAACCGTGAGCAATGTTTGCAAAAGGTCCGCCGTGGATTATAACAGGTGTGTTTTCTATGGTTTGAACAAGATTAGGTTTAATAGCATCTTTAAGAAGCGCCGCTAGGGCTCCTTGAGCCTTTAAATCTCCTGCTGTTACTGCTTTTTTATCGAATGTATAGCCTATAATTATTTTAGATAGACGTCTTTTTAAGTCTTTAATATCTTCTGCCAGGCATAAAATAGCCATTATTTCGGAGGCAACACTTATTTGAAAACCATCTTCTCGTGGCATGCCGTTAGGCTTTCCGCCAAGTCCTATGATGATTTGGCGAAGTGCGCGGTCGTTTATATCAAGGGCTCTTTTCCATAGGATTTGACGGGGGTCTATTCCTAATGGGTTATTGTGATGAATACTATTATCTATAATGCTTGCAAGAAGGTTTGTAGCAGAGGTTATCGCGTGAATATCTCCAGTAAAGTGAAGATTGATATCTTCCATTGGAACTACCTGTGAGTAGCCACCTCCTGCAGCACCACCTTTTATGCCCATGACAGGCCCTAGGGAGGGTTCCCTTAATGTAACCATTGTTTTTTTCCCAAGGCGAGACATGGCTTGACCTAAGCCTATGGTAGTTGTAGTTTTTCCTTCCCCTGCTGGTGTTGGGTTTATAGCTGTTACTAAGATTAAAGAACCATCTTTGTTTTGTTTACTTTTTTCCAAAACATTAAGTGGAATTTTAGCTTTGAATTTACCGTATAGCTCAATGTCGTTTTCGTCAATATTAAGTGATTTTGCAATTTTATCGATGGTTTGCATGTTTGCATTTTGAGCTATTTGGATATCGCTTAACAAAGTAATCACGCTCCTTTATTTTTTTTGAGTGTTGATATAGTCTTCTAATGCTAGTAAAAAATGTTTTAATTTGTTTGCATTTTTCGGGTCTAACAACCTAGAGTTTACTTCTATTTGGAAACAGGGTATTCCTGCTTTTTTTGATATATAATTTGAAATATTATAGCTTGCATTTGCCTTGTAAATAGTATCTACCTCTATGTTTTTAAAACCGTGCATCTTTAGAATTGAAATAAAGGTGGTTAAAAATTCTTTGTTTTCTTGAATATTTTTTAAATTATTAGTGCATAAAACGATCTCATTTTGTCGGTTTGGGTTTAAGGCATGAAGGTCTATTAGGAAGCTGATATTATTTTTTTTAGTGATGTTCATAATTTTATTTTTGTACCAAGTACCGTTTATCCAGTTTGGGTCGGTTCCATCTGTTTTGGATTTTATGATTGCATGAGAGTAAGTTTTCTCATGTAGGTATTTTACTATTCCACCTGTATATTGTTCCCCATATTTGAGCTTTTTGTTTCTAAAATGGCTAACAGCATGAGGTGCTGAAAGAAGAATGTTGTTTTTTCCTTCAAGGGTTGTAATGGAAGGTGAATTTGTTAGACCTTGATAGTTGTTTTTGGAAAATTCTTCGTCAAGAATGGCTATTTTTTGAGGGATGTTTATAATTGGAGAGGGAAATGAAAAAGATCTTTTTTTTATGCATCTATTTATGCAAAGGTTTTTCACAGGGAGTTTCTTATATATAGGAGTTAAAGTCAACAATAATAACACGTCCTTTCAAACTTAAATCTTACTATAGGATTATAGCATGAGAATACGATTTTTGCATTTAATTTTCTAGATTGACAGTATGGCAGTTGTAATATATATTTTAACATATAAAACTTTTTTGGGAGTGATTTTAGATGCAAAAAAATATGCAATTAGAAAAGACATACGACCCTAGCGGTTTTGAGGATAGAATTTATAAAGAGTGGATGGAAAAAGGATA
>CAZTHU010000080.1:0-7930 GCA_964613575.1 uncultured Eubacteriales bacterium
GATTTTATGAAGCAGGTGGGAGCAACAACTATAATTAAAGGATTAAGGGCGGTATCAGATTTTGAATATGAGCTTCAGATGGCTTTGCTAAATAAAAATCAAGATCCAAACATAGATACATTTTTTATGATGACAAACCTTAATTATTTGTTTTTAAGTTCAAGTTCAGTAAAGGAACTAGCAAAGTTTGGAGGGAACATTGATGGCCTCGTGCCAGATTGTATAAAAGATAAGGTTTATAGTAGTTTGTGTGAAGAAAAAACTGTTTAGCACAGGAAGAAAAGAACTTGGAGGTATTTTAGTTATGGAGATACTAGCTATTATTGAAACATTGGAGGAAGTGGTTGAAAAGGGGACGAGTATTCCTTTTTCAGGTAAATGCGTAGTGGATAGGGAAGAGATTCTAGAACTTGTTAAAGAAATGAGATTAAAACTTCCTGACGACATTAAGCAAGCAAAATGGGTAAAAGATGAGAGACAAAGAATACTTTTAGAGGCTCAAAAGGAAGCAAACACAATAATTGAAGATGCTGAAAGTCGTATAAATACTATGGTTGATGATCACGAGATTATTAAAAAGGCATATGAACAATCAGAGGATATAGTTAATACTGCAAAGGATAATGCTAAAGAGATAAGACAAGGAACGAAAGAGTATGCAGACGAAGTTTTAGAGAAGGTCGAAGGTCTTTTAGGTGAGACGGTAGATGTAATAAAAATGAATAGGCAAGAGCTAAAATAGATAACTTGCTGTTTAAAAATATAGAAATAGCAAAGTGAGTAAAGCAGATAGTATTCCGTGGAAAAATTTTCCTACTAGGTATACGTTATATCTTATGTCAGTTTTTTGTAATATGCTTATTGTTTGGAAATGAATTGATAAGCTTCCCCAGCTAACCATTAGGCTTATTAAAGCCATCAGGACTGGCAGGGGCGGCTTTTGTATTATAATTTCTTTTATGCCAGTTGTAAGCTCGATTAGACCAGTAAGTAAGGTAGAGAGTATTTCTGGACTTATAAATCTTTCAAAAGGTATTGAAATCAAAGTTAGAACTTCAAAATGTTGAAAGATTCCAATTAATACACCAAATAAAACTACATATCCACAAATCAGTACAAGGGTTTTAGCACTTTTTAAAATGGATGTGCTAAGATCAGTAAATGTAATCCTGTTATCCTCTTCTTGAGTTTTAAAATCAAGTGGTTTTTTTTGATTTCTCTTGTGCTTTTGATGGTTGTGATTCTTAAAAGTGCGTACCTGTCCCCAGTTATTAAAAGTGCGTACCTGTCCCCGTTTTTTTCTTTTTATGATTAGGCCACGACTTATAAGGATACCTATGATTAGTGCAGAGATAATGTGGCTCTTTAAAATTACAAGACCTAGAGATGGGTTTTGAAGTAGGCTTACACCTATTGCACCTGTTATAAATATAGGACTTGAGTTGTTACAAAATGCTATTAATCGTTCGGCTTCAAGTTTAGTAATAAGTTTTTTTTCTCTTAGATTAGCTGTTATAATTGCACCCCCAGGGTAGCCGCTTAAAAAACCTGTTAAAATTGGTATTGAAGCTACACCTGGAAGATTGAAAAGGGGTTTGGTAATTCCGTCGAAAAGATAAGATATTAGCATTAGCATTTTTGACTTTAACAGCAAATCCATAATTATCATAAATGGGAATAAAGATGGCAGTATCACGTTTAAAAACATCGAAAGTGAGCTAGATGTCGATTCAAAAGCTGTTTGAGGACAAATTAGAGAAATAATTATTAATAAAAAAAATAAAAAAAAGTATAAAATATAATTAAAAATTTTCTCCACCTGGAAATTTTATTGTTATAAGTATAAGTATTAAAGTAATTGCAATAAAATACCGATAAATTAAAAAATGATACAAAAAGTTTAAGGGAGTGAGATTTTTATGGGCGACGCAAGTGTTTGGTCGGAGAATTTTAATTTAATAGTAATGGTAGTGCTGTTCTCTTTAACATTGCAAGTATTTTTGTCGTCTTTAATTTCACGTATTATTTTTAGATATAAAAACAAAGAGTTTTTTATGGGAAGTTTTTTAGCAATCACTATAATACCTTCAATTGTTTATGTTGTTGGATGGATTCAATTTTTGAAGGATGATGGATTCATAGGTGAGGCATTTAAAGGACTTCTTGATACGAGAATAATCGAGCTTATAGCTTCTAATACTTTGATATTCATAATTTTTATAGCATTTTTTTCTGCAATACCTTGGATAGGATTTTATGTAATAATGTTTACCTTTTTTTCAAGGGCGATACCTCAAAGCATATATGATTTAGCAAAACTAGAAAATATACACGGGAAGCTCTTGATTAAATATGTTTATTTACCATTTCTAAAGCCTCTATTTCCAATATTTATATTGGCTGTGATAATATCTTCGTTTAGCGTTTTTCATGTTACATATTATTTTAATTTACTAAGTGGAACCAGTGCTGGTGAAACTTATTTGGATTGGTCGAATTTGTTAGCTAGTGGTGTTTTTGATATTACTTATACTTTCTTGTCTATATTTATAAGCTTGATTATTGGTGTTGGACTATTTTTAGCTTTTGTTTTATTGAGTAAAAGAAGGGGTGACTTTTTTTGAGAAAAGCATATATTGGAAAAGATGATATTGTTCGGTTTAGTATTTGGGAAATAATATTAGCAGTCTTTCTTACTGTTTTTGTAATTATGCCTATTGGTGTAATGCTTGTGGGTTCGATTTTACCAAAAGAAGTTACATCGTTAGATAGGGGCATAATAGAAGTTATCTTAAGCTTTTCTATTGAGAATTACATAGAGATTTTTAGGCAAATGTCAGTGTTTAATACTATTTTAAATTCTATTGTAGTTACAGTTGTTTCAATGTTTATAACTTGCTTAGTCTCATTTTTTATAGCAGAAAAAATTATAGGCTTAAATGAAAAATATATAAAAGTAATATTAGCATGTCTAGGTTTGTTTGTGTTATTTCCATTTGCGCTATTTTTAGGGATATTTAATCCCATATGGGAAAGTATTGGACTTGTGAATACTCATTTAGGTGTGGTGCTTTTTTACGTTGTGGTATCTATGCCATTTTGTATTTTTGTGTATGTGAAATATTTAGCTAGGATCCCTAAAAACATCTTAGAAGCTGCTATGGTAGATGGATTAGATGGTTATAGATTATATAAATTGAAATTTGCATATCTAAAAAGCGCAAAAGCAATAACAATGCTTTTTTGTTTTATCGTTAGTTGGAATGATGTACTAGGTGTAAGGTTTTTAAATAGACTAGAAAAAGATTTTACAATAAATCAAGAGATATTAAGGATAATATCTCTTGAAAGTATTGACAAAGTGCATGTTTGGGCTTTTTTTACTATTGTAACAGCTGTAATTATTTTGTTTTTAATACTTCTTAATAATTATCTTCTACAAGATAATGTTTAAAAATTAAGCCCCATTATCCAAATAGCAGTGTAAAAGTATATAACTAATGCAACTGCATCTACTATAGTTGTTATTACTGGACTTGCCATTATGGCAGGGTCTACTTTAATCTTTTTAGCTATTAGAGGTAAAAGTCCTCCAATTACCTTGGCAACTATTATTGTAAAGATTAATGTTATAGATACTGTTAGAGCAAGTTCCCAAGACTGTTTTTCGATAAAAAACACTCTTAAGAAATTTAGTATGGATAAAACAGAGCCTACCAAAAGACTAACTCGAAATTCTTTGAAAATTACTCTTAAAAAGTCTTTAGGAGAAACCTCTCCTAGCACAATACTACGTATAACAATTGTAGAAGCTTGAGCACCAGCGTTTCCACCTGTATCCATTAATAGAGGTATAAATGCTGCTAAAGTTACAACCTCTTCTAATGTTGCCTCAAAAGATCTTATTATATAAGCTGTAAATGAGGCTGATATCATCAGAAATAAAAGCCAGACAATTCGTTTTCGCGATAGCTTAGCTATGCTAGAATCGATATATTCTTCATCGGAGGGTTCTATAGCAGCCATTTTGTGGAAGTCCTCAGTGTTTTCACTATCAATTACGTCCATTATGTCGTCAATTGTTATAATACCTATGAGTCTATTTTCGTTATCTACAACAGGAACGGCCAGTAAGTCATATTTTTTGAAAATGTCAGCTATGTATTCTTGGTCATGATGAGTGTGAACGTAAATTGGGTCATCATGCATAAGCTGTTCAATTGTTTTATTTTCATTAGCAAGCACCAGATCTTTTAGTGAAATCGTACCCTCAAGATGTCTTGAAGCATCAATAACATAGCATGTGTATACTGTTTCTTTATCAGGTGCTGTTTGTTTAATGCGTTGCATAGCGTTTTTTACAAGCATTTCTTTTTTTAAATCTACAAACTCTATTGTCATGAGGCTTCCTGCAGTGTTTTCTGGAAAGTTTAAAAATTGATTTATTAACTTTCTTTCTGTATAAGTACTATATTTAAATATTTTTTTTACAACATTTGCTGGCATTTCTTCGATAAGGTCTATCTTATCGTCAAAATATAAGTCGTCTATTATGTGTTTAAGCTCTTTGTCGTTTACAAGCTCACAAAGCTCTTCTTGACTTTCGGAAGAAAGGCGTGAAAAAACATCGGCAGCAATTTCTTTAGGTAATAGTCGAAAAATAAGAAGTGAGTTTGTAGCATTAAGTTCATCTAGAAATTCTGATATGTCGAAAACCTGAGAAGTGTTTAGTTCTTTTTTTAATTGAAAATATTGTTTTTGTTCAAGCATGTGTTTTAGTGTTTCAAAGTTCATAAGCACCACCTCCAAATAGCAAAAGATGTCTAAATTGTAATACAAAAGTAGATTGATGTCAAATTAAGAACTCTTATATACGTCTTTGAAATTTAAACTTGCTATGTTGTTCATGCATGCGGTTTCTATGGTTGACCCTATGAGCACGGCTTGAAAATTTGGACCTATAGTGTTTTTCATTATTATACATTTCTCCCCAGTAGATACCATGTTGCCAACTTGTGTGAATTGATTGTTGTTCACTCCAAATACATTTGTTAGTGAAATACTTAAGTTAGCGTTATCAGGTGATTTATATTTTTCGGCTATGTCTAGTATTAAGTTTGAATTTTGATCAAATGTAATACTGTTATAAAATTTTTGCTTTTGTGCATATTGTTTTTTTTCTTTAGTATATAGTTCTTTATACTTGTCTTCTTGCGAATAAGAAGTAAGTTTACGATATATTAGTTTTAAAGGGTTGTTATTTACTTCTAATGAATCTAGTTTGTGTAGAGTTTGTTCGATTAGCTTTTTCTCATGCGCATCTTTAGATTTTTGTTTTAGCTCAAATGCTTCAGGTAGGTATGCGCCGAATGTACCTATTAATAATTGATTTAAAGTATACATTACTTTTTGAGCCTTATATACTGATATATTAAGTTCCGGTGTGATTTTATTTTTTGTATTGTCGTAAATAAGTTTTTTTACAATGTCCCTTGCCTCGTCTACTCTTTCTTCCTTAAAGTCACTACTATAGTCAATTATTTTTCCCGATATTTGATCTAGAGTATTTAGGGTTTCTATGTTCAAGTTGCAATATTTTTTGTCTATGGTAACGTTTCTAAAATTAAGCGTTTTATGCGAGGCTACAACATCAAATTCCGAAGAATCCTTAGTTTCTTCAAAGTTAAAGAAATTTTTAATTACTTTAGATAAGCCCTTCGCCTCTTTATTTGAATTGGTAATACTTTTTAGGGTGAGCGTGTTTAAAATGTCATAAAAATTTTTTTGAAGCTGAAAATTAATCATCATAGGGTAGAAAGCTTCTCGTGCTTTATTTAAGGCTTTGTTATGCTCTGATAAAAGCTCATTTATTGAGTTTGCTATAATAATTTGATTTGTAGGCTCTTTTTCAGAGAGCATTTTATTTTTTAATTCTAAAATACACTCGTATTTTTTTTTGAATTTAGCAATGTTTTCTTTTAAAATGCAATTGTCTTTTTGGAAGTTTTTAAAGGTATCTAATTGTTTTAGTTGTTCATAATTAGTGCTTTTATTTATATAATTGCATTGATGGTCAAATGCGTTAATGGTAGAGTAGAGATTATTGCATTTATCTATGAATCCTTGGAACTTTTGCAAGCATTCTAATACTTTAGGATTTCTTTGAACTGTGATAAAATTGTCAAATCCTGAGGCATCATTTTCTAAGTCAAAAACCTCAACACCTGTTTCACCTTCGCCTGTTAGCAAGTTTTGCGGAAAGTGATTTTCTTCAGAAGATTTTTTTCTATTAAAAAAATTAAACCACATTCTTTTTTTGTTGGCGTGACTTTTTTCATCAATTAATACTGTAGCTTGCCTATCTTTTCTTTCAGCACGCTTAGATGCTAGTAATGCCTCAGTTCGTTTTGTAGGATCTAAATAATTAAGCATAAAAACCCCCTTGATTTGACTTGTATTTTAAACTATAATATCATCTACAATATATTAGTTAAGTAGTTAGAATGGTAATATAATTTATTTAATTAGACAATGTACAATGTGCATAAATTAATATTCTGAAAATGTGCATATGTTGATTTGTGATTTACCCTAAACATATTTTTTTTATTGCCGATATAATACATAGAGATTAATTAAGATTCTTAGAAAGAAGGGGTTGACTTATGGTTGTAAAGGAAAGGCATGAGCCAAAAGGAATTCAGGCGATAGACTCTGCTTTGAAGAATAAATATAAAGAAAGGGTTCCCTTAGTTTTTGCACCAATGGTAACGTTAAATGGTGGTGGAGAGGATCCCTTAGAGATGATATCTGTATTTGAAAGAGATGACCCTACCCCACATTGGCATTTTGTTACGTATGGTTTTTCAGACCTTTATGAAAAAAAGGTTAAAAACACCCCTATAAGTGGATATGGTTTTGAGCTTACCTTTAGGGTAAAGAAAAACAAGGGCGAAGAAGAACCACCAAGTTGGGTTATATCTTTTTTGCAGGATTTGGCAAGACACGTATTTACTACTGGTAGTAGGTTTGATAATGGGTTTTACTTATCAACAAATAAGAAGATCAATTTTAGTAAAAAAACACAGTTAAATACAATGATGTTTACTTATGACCCAGAACTAAAGCCAATAAATACCCCTAATGGAATCGTAGTGTTTTTACAGGTTGTTGGTATTACTGAGGATGAGAAAATAGCTATGCTTTCTTGGAATAGTTCAAAGTTTCTTGATACTCTTTTAAAAAAGATACCACTGTTTATTACAGATATAGAACGAAAATCAGTATTAAGTGATACTGGAATTAAAACTATTATAGAAAAGGGAATATCGGCGGATGGCTCTTCTACGGAGACTTTGCTAATAACAAGTTTAGCTTGGAGAGAGGAAAAAAAGAGGTTTGGAAAAAAGATGTATGAAATAGATATTCCTACAAGAAATTTTATTGAACTAAGCAGTCTTATTCAATGGCGTTTAGGAAAGGGAAGAGAGCTAACTTTAATAGGACCAAAACAACGGGTATTACTCTCAATGAGAGATCAATCTTCTGTATATGTAAATGATTTTGAGTTAAAAATATTGCTAGATATTAATACAATTAAAGAGGTTGTAGAACGCTTAGGAACAGCTAGAGAACAAAAAGAACTTACGATTATGAAGACGTTGAAATTTAACTTGTTGGATTTGTAGTTGGTTAGTTGGTTAGTTGGTTAGTTGGTCAGTTGGTCAGTTGGTCAGTTGGTTAGTTGGTTAGTTGGACAGTTGGTCAGTTGGTCAGTTGGTCAGGAAAAACATTAAATAGGGTATTCCTTTGCAGGGGTTTCGCATAAATCTTTGCAAAGGAATACCCTATATTAATTTAATGCTCTAAGCTTGCTTTTCCTAACCAACCGACCAACCGACCAACCGACCAACTAACCAACCGACCAACC
>CAZTHU010000081.1:0-7914 GCA_964613575.1 uncultured Eubacteriales bacterium
ACGTACGGTTCAATGAGAGGGAAATAATACTAGCTATTATTTCTCTACTCTATTTATACCCCAGTGAACATTAACGATTAATCTCTTAAGTATTCAAAATTTCGTTCTAGAACTTTTTTTCCACGCCAACTAAAGGATCTGTTTTTATAGCGTCGCATAAATTCTTTGTTTGATATTATCTTTATTTCGTCGTAGTCGATGTGGTTAATTAGGTTCTCTTTAAATTCTTTGATTGGTGTTTTTTTTACTTCTTTGTTATGAGGACAAACATCTTGGCATATTGTGCAACCCCAAATAGAAGAGCCCTTTTTTAGGATCTCTACTTCAGAATCTGATAGGGCATTCTTTTTTTGGGTTATATAGGATCTGCATTTTTTGGCGTTTATAGTATTGTTTTCTAAGATGCACTGTCCAGGGCAACTTTTTAAGCAACGTAAGCAATTGTAGCAGGTGCTAGTTGATGGAGCGTCGGGTTCGAACGGGTGATTATTTAGTATGTACCCTATAAATACATAAGAGCCGTACTTTTTTGTAATTATGTGGCTATTAACCCCTAAAAAGCCTAAACCAGATTTATATGCTAAGTATCTATCGTTTAGAGGACCATTATCTACAAAGCATTTGTAGGTAAAGTTATTTAGATTGGATTTTAAAAACATTGATATTTTTTCTAGTTTTTCTTTTATTATTAAGTGGTAGTCTATGCTAAGGGCATCTTTGGGTAAATTTGATTGTTCTACTTCTCCTGCAAAAAATGGGAAAAGACATACTATTATTGACTTTGCTTCTGGAAGGGTAAGTTTTGGATAAATCCTTTTTTTTTCGTCCTTTTCCTCAAAGCCTGATATATAGTCTTTAGATATTTGAACTGACCAACACTTCGCAAACTCTAAGTGTGGGTTTGCATCAGTTATGCCAACGTTTTCTATATTTAGCAAATTGCAAAAATTAATTAAATCTTTTTTCATAAAATGGCTCCTTATTTTTGTTTATCTTAAATATATTGTACAATATGATTGAACTTTTTGATATAATGTGTTTAAAATAAAAGAAGGTAATTTTTTGTTCAGGAGGGGTTAGGTGGAGGAAGAAAAAATTTATAGAATTTTAAAAAGATTTTTGGTGGAAGCAAGGAGAGTTAATTATAGTTTAGATGAATTTTATAGCATTATCGAACAAAAGGATGCTAGATTAAGAGACTTTTTAAACTATCCTAGTGGTATTAAAAACTTTAGATGTGCGTTAGAAAAACTAGAAGGTGAAGGGGTTATTGAGCCTGTTAAGAGTAGTAAGTTTAATGCTCATAATTTGCGACAAAAGTATAAAAAGAAAAAGAAAGAAGAAGACCTTTATGATAGAAAGGAACTACTTTTAAATCTTCACAGTTCTATTAGTTTAGATGATTATTTAAAAGATATGAAAGAGTTTGAAAAGGATAAGGAGTATATTTTTATAATAGATGATTTTTTAAGAAAAGTTAATAATATTGATAAAGAAAAATACATAGTAAGTATAAATGAGCGGGCATTTGAGCTTTTTGGTGATGAAAAATTCTTTAGGGGCTCTTCTAAAACGAGAAGTAAGGGAGAGGGAATTTTAGCTAAACTTGGGCTTGATGTTGTTAATGACTTAAACTGTTATAGAGCATATGAACCGTTTTTTTTCTTCTCAAGAGAAGATTATAAGAAAAAGAGTGTTAGAAAGATCCTTATAGTAGAAAATAAAGATACATTTTGGTCTTTTAAGAAAGGTGTATTGGAAAGAGGGAAAGAGTATATTGATTTTTTAATTTACGGAGAGGGAAATAAAATAGTTAGTAGTTTTCAGTTTTGTGAAGAGCATAGTTTGAAAGCTACCGATGAGTTTTTATATTTTGGTGATATTGATGCTGAAGGAATTAATATATTTTTCAAACTTAAAGAAGCATATCCAAATTATAATATTACGCCATTTTTAGACGGATATATTAAACTATTAGAGGTTATGAAGAATAAAGAATGTCCAAGGCTTAATAAAAGCCAAATTAAAAAGCAAGATAATTTAGATTTATTTTGCGAATATTTTTCTAGTGATGATGCGTATAAAATAAGAAATATAATTTTACACGATAGGTATATACCTCAAGAGGCTTTTAGTTTTGAGCTGATTAAAAAATATATGTAGGAGGAATTACTAAATGGTACAAAAAATAATTGCTTGGGTGGTTGTAATAGTATGGATGGCATTCATATTATCCCTATCAAGTGCCACTGCAGATGTTTCTAAGCAGCAAAGTGGATTTGTAAAAGATATGATAAGGCCAGTATTGGAGATGATAAATTTAGATCATATTGAGGATGAAACATTAAGCTTTTATGTTAGAAAAAGTGCCCATGGTTTTATTTATTTTGTGTTAGGTGTTTTATTGATTATAGCATTAAATGATAAGTATCTAATAGCCTTTGCAATAGGTACAGGGTTTGCTTGCGTAGATGAGTATTATCAGACATTTGTTCCAGGTAGGAGCGGAGAGGTGAGGGATGTTTTAATAGATAGTGCTGGTGTAGTAGTTGGTGTGCTTTTGGTAAAGGGAGTTAAGAAGAAGTATAATGGGAAAAAGTAGACATATACCTATTAGACGTTGGGTTTTAGTTATTAAACAATGAGGAGGAGTTTTTATGAATGAATTAGTATTGTATTATTTTGATGAGTGCCCTTTTTGCAAAAAGGTATTAAGATTTTTGGATAATAAAGATTTTAATGTTAAGTATAGGAATATTCATGCAGAATCTAAGGCCTATGATGACTTAATTGAGATAGGAGGAAAATCTCAGGTTCCATGTCTGGTTATCAATGGAAAACCACTTTACGAATCTAATGATATAATTTCATGGTTTGAAGAAAACTTGAGAGATATGTAAAACAACATAAATATTAGGTGGTTTCTATTGTAGTTATGTGATGTAAAATAGGTGAGGTGAAGAAGATGAGTTTGATTGTCAAAGAGTTAGAAGAAAGAATACTTGTTTTAGATGGAGCAATGGGGACGATGATACAGGGGTATGAATTTGATGAAGAGGATTTTAGAGGGGATCTTGTAATTAATAAAACAAATTCTTTAAAGGGAAATAATGATATTTTAAGTATTACAAGACCTGACGTTATAAAGTCTATTCACTATGATTATTTGCTTCATGGAGCTGATATAATAGAAACGAACACCTTGAATTCAAACAAAATCTCTCAGGTTAAATACGGAACTCAAAAATATGTTTATGAAATGAATAAACAATCTGCATCTCTAGCAAAGCAAGCGGTAAAAGAATATATGTCAATATATCCAAGCACTCCCAAATTTGTGGCTGGAAGTATAGGGCCAACAAATAAAATGGGGTCTTTTTCGAAAGAAATATCGAAACCTTTTAGTAGAGAGGTAATATTTGATGAACTTTGTGAGGCGTATGAAGAACAAGTGCGAGGCCTTATAAAGGGAGGCGTGGATTTACTAATTTTAGAAACTATGATTGATGGAATTAATGGTAAAGCGGCTATTGTAGGTGCTAAAAATGTTTTCGAACAATTAAAAGTAAAATATCCAATAATTGTATCTGGAACTATAAATAACAAAAGTGGAAGAATATTATCTGGTCAAACTATTGAAAGCTTCCTATGGTCAGTGAAAAGCGAAGATGTTTTAGCTGTTGGAATGAATTGTTCTTTTTGTGATAGGGAGTTAATGTCTTTTACAAAGAATATATCTAAAGAGTTTGATTGCTTTATAAGTTTATACCCGAACGCTGGGTTTAGAAATGCTCATGGGAAGTTTGAGCAAGGACCAGAGGAAATGGCCTATATATTGACAGATATTATAAACGAAGGACATGTTAATATTATAGGAGGTTGTTGTGGTACAACCCCGCAATATATTGAGGCTATTTCGAAATTAGTTAAGGGTAAAAGACCTAGGAAGATTTTTAAAAAGCAAAGATAGTAAAAAAATATTGATCAGCAGTTATTGTGAAAGCGATTGCGGTATTTAAAAGAAATTTGGGAACATTTTTTGTTTTTCTTCGTCTAAACTAATATAACTTTATAACTTGCCGAAAGAAAATAAGTGGAAATAGCTTCAAATAAAAAAATAGATGTTGTTCAAATTTGAAATTTGAACATAAAACTACAAAAGGAGTGTGATTTATGTGAGGGGAAGAATAATTCAATTAATGTTAGTAATCAGCTTACTGTTGGCGAGTTTGGTTCCAAACTTAAGTGCAGGTGTTGATAGCTTAAGGCAAAATTTTAGGGATGGTTTTTTATTAGAACCTCAAATGCAAGATTCTACAGGTGTTAGTGTAGATTCTGACTTTTTGCTAACATCAAAGAATCCTGTAGAATTAGATGTCTTAAAAAAAGGATTTTCTATTGATAATGAGCCATCACCAAGTATAAAAAAGATTAATGAAACGAAATTTTTGATAACACCATCGAGAAAGCTATTAGAAAATAAGCTTTACACTTTTACGTTGAATCATGAAAATAAAACGAGCTGGACTTTTCAAACTAGAGCAAGCTTTAATATTTTAGGAAGCTTGCCAAGGAATGAAGCTACAAATGTTCCAATAAACACAGGTATCGAAATAGGATTTACGCATAGTAATGTTAAGGATTTAGAACAGTATTTTGATATTGAACCTAGTGTTGAGGGAGAATTTAAAGATAAAGATAAAACCGCTGTGTTTGTTCCATCAAGTGATTTAGATTATTCAACTATATATACGGTTACAATTAATAAAGATTTAAAAATAAAAGGAACAGATAGAACGCTTGAAGAAGATTTTATTTTTGAATTTGAAACTAGCGCAAAACAAGATTCACAAACTTCAAAAGATATATGGAAGGGTAATGTTTCTTTTGGTAAGCCGACTTATAATTTTTCAACGGCTCAAGAACTATATCTGCCTCTTTCATATAATATGAATAGAGATTATGTTAAAAGCGATCACTTTAGCGTAGATACCAAAGTTTATGCTTTTGATAGCTTTAAGGATTACAAGGAAGATTACATAAAATTTAAAGAAATGCCTGTTTGGGCTACTAGAGCTAGGGAAAAAACTAGAGTTTCTCCAGATAATCTTTCTAAAGTGCTTGAATTTGAACAGGAGTTTAAAGTTAGGCCGGACGGGAGTGATACAAAGGCTAGAACTCTGCATATACCAAGTGATCTTTCTAAAGGATATTATTTAGTAGATAGTGTTTGGGATGATGTTAAGTTTCAAGCGCTCATTCAAGTGACAGATGTTAATGCTTTTGTGAGTACGAGTAAAACTAAAAATATTGCTTGGTTAAATGATATGATAAGTCGTGAGCCAGTTGAAAATGCAGAAATTACATTTGCAAAAACAAGCGATGTATTGAAGTCAAATGCTGATGGTATTGTTGCTTTTGATGCACAAAAAAACCAAGAAGAAAAAGATGCTTTGAAAAGAAATTTTATGACTGTAAAGACTAAGGATGATTTTAATTCTATATTTTCTATTAGGGGATATAATCGGCAAAACCAAGAACATTATTGGAGACATTTTCAAATAGATAGAAAGCTTTATCAGCCTAACGATACTCTTAATTTATGGGGTTTTGTACAAAACATGTATAAAAATGAGAATATTAAAGATCTAAAACTTGAGATAACCAGTAGGCAGTATCATAGTTTTGGAAGTACAGTTAATGCTTGGGGTAGGCAACCTTCATTGATAAGAAAAAATATTGATGTTAACAATGGTTTTTTTAATGGACAAATTGACCTTCCAATGTTAGAACAAGGACATTACGACATAATGGCTAAGCATAATGGCGAGCAAATTTTTAATACATCTTTTGAAGTACAAGAATATGAGACACCTGCATATAAGCTTTCACTATCTAAAGACAAGGAAGCTATATTTCTTAACGAGCCTGTAAATTTTGATGTAAAAACTTCATTTTTTGAAGGAACAAGTGTGCCACACCTAGATACAAATATTATAATAAATGATCACAGTATAGGTGGACGGGGCAAGAGACTTAGCGATAAAACGGATATTAAAGGAAATCTAAGTTATAAATACGTTCCTGAGGTTAATGGTGATATGCAGGGCGAAAGAAGTGTGACGGTCAATGCTAGGGCAACTTTGCCAGAAATAGCTGATATAAGTGATTCTAAATCGGTGCGTGTTTTTACAAATGATATTGATGTTGATTTAGAGGCAAGAATCAAAGACTCAGAAGGCTTTTTAAATGCTAAGGTTTCAAATATAGTTTTAGATAGGATAAATGACGGTAGTGCGAAAAATAGGAATGATTATTTAGGTGACGCTTTGGGAAGTAAGCGATTAAATCTTACTATTTATAAAAGTAAATGGGTTCGCGAAAAAACAGGGGTTAATTATGATTTTATAAATAAAGTTACCAGAAACACCTATCGTTATTATAGAGAAGAGACGCCTATAAATGATTCTGCTGTGATTGTGACAGACGAAAATGGTGAGGCAAGCTTTAATCTTAGTGGATTAGACACTGATGAATACAATTATTTTGCAAAGGTCACTTGTAATGATACTAATGGAAGAAAAATGGAGTTTCGTGTTAATTTTAGAGAAGCTTACGAGACAACACCTTGGTCATATAATGATAATAAGCCTGACGATCGAGTTACGTTAGAGGGAGGCTTAAAAGATTATTCTTTAGAAGATAATATAGAACTTGAATTTAGGCGTGGCTTAGAATCTTTATCAAGAGGCAGTTATTTATACATTATAGCTCAAAATGGTATTAAAGATTATGTGGTGTCAAAATCACCTGAATTTAGCATGCCTTTTGAAAGAAAGCACATGCCAAACACCTTTATCACAGGAGTTTATCTAGATGAGAATGGAATTATACATGTTGCAGATTTTAATGCTGTGTTTAGATACGATAAAAACAAGTTGGATATTAAGACAAGTTTTGATAAACAGGAATATAGACCAGGTCAAACTGCTAGAATATCAATTGAGGTACGCGATAAAGATAAAAACCCTATTGAAGCTACGGTAAATGCTAGAATAATAGATGAGGCCTTTTTAACTCTGAAAAGTCAAAACATAGATGTATTATCGGATTTGTTTATTAGGGTTAGAAGTGGAATATATTATAATCAAAGTTCGCATGATATCTCTTTTGGTGAAGATTATTGGGATTTAAGATATATGGAAGATGCAGAAATCTCTCTTGACATGGAGGCAGGAATGGTTACTTCGAAAATGAGTAACATGTCAGCACCTAGTGATGCCCCTGTAAGAGAAAATTTCCAAGATACTGCATACTTTCAATCGATCACTACAGATGAAGATGGCAGGGGTGAGTTCATATTCGAATTACCAGATAATGTAACAAAGTGGAGGGTTTCTTTAGACGCAATTTCTAACGATATTTATGCTGGAAGCGTTGAGTCTAATATGATAACAACTCTGCCATTTTTCATAAATCATTCATTAAACACTACATATTTAGTGGGAGATGAACCTGTAATAGGCTTAAACGCCTATGGGGATGCATTAAAGGAAGATGATTTGGTGATGTTTGAAGTTACAAGCTCTAGTGATTCTAGAAAAAGTGTTTCGGCAGTAGGAAAAGCTTTTGAGAGAGTGAATATTTCACTTTGGGAAATGGAAGAAGGAATAGATGACTTGGTGATTCGGGCATATACTAATAATAATTTGGGGGATGCAGTTTCTCATTCTATTGAGGTTGTAAGTTCATACTATAAGATAGGAAACCATACCGTAGATACATTAAGAAAGGGCATGAGCTTTGATAGAGGCGCTAGCGGAAGTACTAGGCTTATCTTTACCGATGAAGGAAGAGGACAGTTTTTAAATCGTTTGTTACGAATCGCAAGGGGGAGAGGGCATAGGATAGATC
>CAZTHU010000082.1:0-7884 GCA_964613575.1 uncultured Eubacteriales bacterium
TGTTCAGTATTATTAAATCGATGTTTTATATTTCTTCTATAAATTATATCACATTTCCTTTTAACTTTAGAAGAAATTTTTAAAATTAGTTCAAAAGGTATTAAAGTTATTTTTGTCAGTTTAACTCCAAATTTTACGATTTGCTTACTAAAGAGCAAAATATATAAAACTATGCCAATGGCTAAACCAAGCAAAAGATAAAGTCTAAGCTCACCGTTATAAATGTTATGGCTCACCAATATAAAAATGGTACCCATTATAATCCAAAACACTATATCATCTATTAAAATCACAGTTTTACTAGATTTAAATACTAGTCGTTTGATTCTAAAAAGATCATAAATAGTTCCAGTGAAAAGACCACATATTATGGCGTATAAAAAAAAGTAGACTTCAGACGAAATATTAATCATTGTATTCTCCAATATTAGAAAAAATGGGTCAATATCATAATAAATTGTTACATGTTAGTTATTATTAGTTATTAATAATAATTTTTGCTTGTGCTCATGTTTTAAATAATTTAGACCAAAAGCTATTTTTATTGTCTTTTTTTATATCATCTTCGGTATATTCTAGAGCTGAGATATTACCATCTACTGAAATATCAGCATTTTCTAAGCTAAGCTTTTTTATTCTTAAATCAAAACCTCTAATTAATAGAAATCCAAGTTCTGTATGAATTAAAACATATTCATCGTTAAAACTATCTACATCTAGAACACCTGATATAATAAGCTTCTTTCTGTTTTCCAATAAGATGTTGTGAGTTTTTGTTTTTTGTACTTTCTTTTCTTCCAATAATATCCTCTCCTTCACAAAATAAAGTAAGTGAGTGTTAATGTTTAGTACCTTAAGTCACATTATATTTGGAAGAGTTGGTTTTTATTACAATATTTCATACATATCTTTTGCATCATTTTTTTTAACATGTTCAGTAATATTAGTTACTTTTACCTTTGAAGTTGTGTTTCCAAAGATAATTTCTAAGGTATCTCCCACAGCGATATTAGTGCCTGGTTTTGCGGTTTTGCCGTTTATAATGACCCTACCCTTTTCACATGCTTCATTTGCGACAGTTCGTCTTTTTATTAAACGAGATATTTTCAAAAATTTATCTACACGCATTTTTATCTATCCTTTCATTTTTTTGATTCTTCCCAAAATTTATCCATTTCTTCTAGTGACATATCCTCTAGATTAAGACCTTTTTTTTGGGCTTCTTGTTCTATAAAACCAAATCTTTTTATGAATTTTTCTGTAGTTGAGGTTACAGCAAATTCAGGGTGTATATCTAGGAATCTTGCTAAATTAACAAGTGCAAAAATACAATCCCCAATTTCTTCATTCAAGTTTTTATTCGTTTTTTCTGAATTCTTAAGCTTTGTGTTCTTTGTTTGTATTTTGTTGTCGTTTTCTAAAACTTCTTTTAGTTCATTTATTTCTTCATATACTTTATTCCAAACATCGGAGATTTCATCCCAGTCAAAACCTACTAAAGCAGCTTTTTGTTGAACTTTATATGCCCTTATTAAAGACGGTAAGTTTTTAGGTATTTGGCTTAATACGTCTTGATGTGTTTTATTACCCTTTTCTTTTTTCTTTATTATTTCCCAAACGTTAACAACATCATCGGCTGTATTTAACTTATTTTTTCCAAATACATGTTGGTGACGTGATACCATTTTTTGCGAAATACTGTGAATGATATCTTCTATATTAAAAGTAGAGTTGTCGCTTGCTATTTGAGCGTGGAATACCACCTGAAGTAAAAGATCACCTAATTCTTCACAAAGTTCTTGCGGGTTATTTTTATCAATGGCATCCATCACTTCATATGTTTCTTCTAAAAGATATTTTTTTAAAGTTTGATGGGTTTGTTCAATGTCCCAAGGACAGCCGTCTTCGCTTCGTAATTTTTTCATTATATCTAAAAGATCTTGCCAAGTATATTTTTGTTCATTCATAAAAACTCTCCTTTTAAATTCAATTTTCGTATGTATAAGTAATTAATTGTAAGTAAATTGTGTTAATAGTACTATTTCTTAAACACATGATATCAGATTTTGCTTCTAAATACAAAAATAATTAATTGTGGGAAATTTTACAAAAAAAATATAAGTGATATAATTTGTTTATAGCATGTAAATTTTGAGGTGAGGTATGAATTTTTTTGAAAAAGAACTTGATATAACCAGAAATATAAGAATTATTGAATGGCTAAAGAGTCAGATGCTAGCGGATGTTTCTAGCCTTTTTTCTCTTTTGGTAAATGGGTTTAAAGAGGAGGTACACGAGCATGTTTCAGAAACACTTGCTAATTTGATTATTATTTCATACGTTTTAGGCAAGCGCCTAGGAACTACATACACAGCAATCCAAATGAAAATAGATAACAAGATAAAACTTGGAGTCATTGAAAATACAGATATAGAAAAATATTATTCAGATTTATCCGAATTATCAAAGCATTTCAATAAAGAAAAAGAGGGGACAGGTTAGTTATAAAAAGAGGGGACAGGTTAGTTATAGTTAAATTGTTAAATTGGGGGGACAGGTTAGTTTAATAAAAGGGGACAGGTTAGTTATAAAGAGGTTAGTTATAAAGGGAGGTTAGTTAAATAATTAAATAGTTAGAGTAATACATATTTATCTAGCATTTTAGAAAAGCTAAGATTAGAAAAAGTTTACTTACTTAGTTAGGAGAAGATGATGGATAGGAATCGTGAAAATTGGGGTTCAAGAGCAGGATTTATTCTTGCGATGGTAGGTAGTGCTGTAGGATTAGGAAATATATGGAGATTTCCGACGACTGTAGGACAAAGCGGTGGAGGTGCTTTTTTATTTATATATGTTTTGATAATTTTTGTAATTGGAATTCCCTTAATTATTGGAGAGCTTACAATTGGTCGCAGGGGTAAAAGTAATATAGTCCATTCTATTAAAAAAATAGACCCAAAAGGTAAATGGTGGTTCATTGGTCTTTTGGGCGTGACAACAGGATTTGTAGTCTTATCATTTTACTCAGTTATATCGGGTTGGGCAATAGCATATGTAATTAAGTTTTTAAGCGGTAATTTTCGTGATATAGAGCCTGAAATTGTATCTGAGATGTTTGAAAATTTAGTATCACATCCTATAATTCCACTTATTTGGCATGCTATATTTATGTGTTTTGTTATCTTTATAGTGATGCTCGGAATTCATAAAGGGATTGAAAAAGCTAGTAAAATTTTAATGCCCATACTTTTCGTTTTACTTTTAATATTGTGCATAAGAAGTGTAACATTAGAAGGAGCCTCAGAAGGGATCATGTGGTTTTTGAAACCTGATTGGTCTACTTTAAATCTAAATATAATATTAGGTGCATTAGGTCAAGTTTTTTTTACGCTAAGTTTAGGTATGGGAACTATTATAACTTATGGTAGCTATTTATCAGATAATGAAAATATACCATCGAATAGTGTTATAATTGCTTTTTCAGATCTAGCTATAGCAATTATATCTGCGTTGATAATAATACCAGCTGTATTCGCTCTTGGGTTGGAACCAGATGTTGGAATGCCTTTAATCTTTGTAACATTACCATTAGTTTTTAGCGAATTACCTTTAGGAAGTTTTTTCGGAGCACTCTTCTTTTCTCTTTTAGTTATTGCTGCAATAACGTCTGGCATATCTTTGCTTCAGGTTGTAGTAGCATACTTTACAGAATCGTTTGATTGGAGTAAGAAAAAAGCAGCAGTAATAACTGGAGTTGTAATATTTGTTTTAGGTATTCCTTCTTCACTTTCAAGAGGCATTCTTTCTGATTTTCAAATCTTTAATAATCAATTCTTGGAACTTATGGATCTTTTCTCTTCGAAGATATTACTTCCAGTTGGAGGACTCTTAACAGCCTTATTTATTGGGTGGGTGTGGACTCCAAAAGGATGCATATCGGAAGTAGAAAAAAACAATAATAATTTTCAGCTTAAAGTACCGTGGGCATTTATTATAAAATTTATATTACCAATAGTTCTGACATATATAATTATTACAGGGTTTTAAAATGCTTTAAATGGACAGGTTAGTTAAAATACAAAAAAAGGGGACAGGTTAGTCAAAAACGACATTTTTATGTTGACCTGTTCTTGGGTTTCTGTTAGAATTAAAGTGTTGAGAGTCAAATATTTATATTTTTGCTGTTTAATTATATAAGGGGGATTATAATGGGGAGAGTTGCTAGAATTAAGGATGTGTCAGGGGTTTATCATGTTATGGCAAGAAGTATTGTGGAGTTTGATATGTTTCAAAGTGATGAGGATAAGGAAAAATTCTTAGAAATTCTTTTAAGGGAAAAGGAAAGGTATAATTTTAAGATTTATGCTTATTGCTTAATGACAAATCATTATCATATACATATAGATCCTTGTGGGTTAGATATATCAAAGATTATGCATATAATAAACCTTGCTTATGTAAGATTTATTAATAAAAAATATGAAAGGCGAGGACCTCTTTTAGATGGAAGATTTCACAGTAAACTAATAAGAAATGATAGACAAAATCTTGCTGTATCGGCATATATACACCTTAATCCTAAAGATATTTTAGAATATGATGGGCGTGAGTTTGAATATCCATATTCATCTATGGGAATATATTTAGGTAAACAAAAAGACACAAAGGGATTAGTTGACATGGACTTTGTACTAAGTTCTCTTGATGAAGATATGCAAAGTGCAGTAAAAATCTATGCAGATTTTGTCAAAAGTAGACTTGCTACAAAAGAAGATAAAGAAGATAAAGAAGATAAAGAAGATGGGTTTAAAATGTATGATGAAGAAATTAAAAAAATACATTATGAAAAAAGATCTTATAGGCATGTTATTTATAGAGATAAATCACCTAGGAAGGTTATTGAATATATAGCTGAAAAATTTGGTATTGAGTATGTCGATTCGGTGATGAATAAGTGGGATAGGGAAGAAATTAATTATAGAGCTGTTTGTGCTCATGTTTTACTCGTATATTGTGGTTTGACGTATGGTCAGATTTGTAATATTATGTGTAATATAACAGAATCAGGAGTTAAAGGACTTTGTAAGAAGGGATTTGGATTATTTAAAAAGGGAATTATAAATAAATCCCTTTTATCAGGACTAGCAGCAAGCTAGTGAACATGATAAAAGGGGACAGGTTAGTTAAAGGTTAGTTAAATGAAAACAAAATGAGTTAAAAAACTACTTTTGTTTTTATTATTGTGATATAATGTCTTTTAATGTAGTATTAAAAAGCTTATAGTATAAGGAGTATGTTTATGAATTTTAATAAATATGTTGTGTTTTTTATTTCGTGGAAGAATCTTTTGATGATGTTATTTGTTGTAATATTATTGTTAGCATCATTTTTTCTTGAAAATTTATTATTTAATATCCTTGCGACTATTTTGTTTTTATTGGTTGTACTTTATGCATATAAAACTAAGAGCAAGGAAAGAGGAGAGTTTGAGCTTTATATGAACAAGGTTTATACTGATATTAGTATGGCATCTAAAAGCACTATGCTTATGTTGTCTATACCTACAGCACTTTTTGATGTTGATGGGAATGCTATTTGGAAAAATAGTTTTTTTCAGCAGATGTTTAAGAATAAGCAAGAAGAGAGTAGTTGTATATCGGGTATCTTAAGTAGGATAAACCAGGATAATAGTGTATCTGAGCAAGAAATTGAAGATGAGGTATTTGTTGGGGAAAATTTTTATGTAGTTAAAGGGAAGCTTTTAAAAAAGTTTAGTGGAAAAGAAAAAGATATTTTATTGATATACTTTTTTGATAATACAGAGCTTTATAATTTAGTGAAGGTATATACAGATGAGAAATCAATTGTTGGAGTTGTTGTTATTGATAATTATGATGATATGATGAAAAGCATGGATGATTCTAAAAAGCCTCAAATGATTGCAGAAATTGATGCGAAGCTTTTGAATTGGTTTTCTTTTACTGGTGGGGTTATAAAGAAATTTGAAAGAGATAAATACATTTTATTTTTTGAACATAGATATTTAAAAATAATGGAGGATAAAAAGTTTGAAATATTAGATTTCATAAAAGAAATTGATCATGGGAATAAAATATCCGTAACTTTAAGTATTGGTATTTCTAATTTACAAGAGTCATTAGGTGATAACTTAAATAGTGCACTTGCATCGTTAGAAATTGCGTTAGGAAGGGGTGGAGATCAGGTAGTTCTCAAGGATGATGAACGAATAACTTTTTATGGAGGGAAATCTCAAGAGGTTGAAAAACGAACAAAAGTAAAGGTTAGGGTAATTGGGAATGCTTTAGTGGAGCTTATGAAGCAGGCAGGTCAAATAATTATAATGGGACATGTTAATTGTGATATAGACTGTTTAGGTGCTGCAATGGGTGTTTATAAGATCGGCAAGAGTCTAGGGAAAGAGTCATACATAATACTTGGAGAGTCTACCCCAACAATAAGTCCTTTTATAAAGAGAATATCTGCAAGTGATAGATATGACGGTGTATTTGTAGAAAAGAGCAAGGCTATTGATATGATGAACAAAAAGACGCTTCTTATAGTTGTTGATACTCACAGACCTTCTTACACAGAAGTTCCTGAGATTTTAAAAATGACTGAAAATGTAATCGTTATAGACCACCATAGAAGGGGTCTTGATTTTATTACAGATGCTGCCCTTACATACCATGAACCTTATGCATCTTCTACATGTGAGCTAATTACAGAGATAATACAGTATATTGAAAGTTCTTTTAAAGAAAATAATGTTGAACTAACTTCATTAGAATCTGAGCTTTTATATTCTGGAATAGTTGTTGACACTAAAGAATTTACATTTAAAACTGGTGTTAGAACTTTTGAGGCAGCCGCATATTTGAGGGATCATGGGGTGGACACTATACAGGTAAAAAGAATGTTGCAAAATGATTTAGAAAGCTATTTAAGCATTTCTAATATTGTAAAAAATGTAGAGGTTATAAATGGAAATATTGCTTTTTCTATTTGTAAGAAGGAAATGAAAAATGTATCACTCGTTGTGGCACAAGCGGCTGATGAAATACTTAATATATCAGGGATTGAAGCTTCTTTTGTTATATCTTACAATGGTCAAGGTGTAACAATTAGTGGAAGATCTTTAGGAAGAATAAACGTTCAGGTTATATTGGAAAAAATAGGAGGCGGAGGACATCAGTCTGTTGCTGGCGCACAATTTCAAGATAAAGAAATAGGTGAATGTGTGAAAGAATTGAAGAATGCTATAAATGATTATTTAAGTGAGATTGATGTGTCTGAATAACCCGGAAATTACGCAGAAATTACAAAATTAGCTAACCTGTCCCCTAATTTAAGCTAACCAATTTAAGCTAACCTGTCCCCTAATTTTGATTGGGTTGCAAAGTATTGTGTTAGTGTGTTATACTTGGAGTTGGATTATTAGATGTACGTAAAGGGGGATTTTTTGTGAAGGTAATATTGTTAGATGATGTGAAAAAACTAGGTAAGAAGGACCAAACTGTAGAGGTAAATCAGGGGTATGCTAGAAATTTTTTAATACCAAAAGGTTTGGTTATTGAGGCTAATGCTAATAATATGAATATGTTAAATAATAAGAAAAAGGCTGAGGCAAAAAAGGAAGAGGAAGAGATTTCTCATGCAAAGAATATTTGCAGTAAATTAGAAAATATGGATCTTGTTATAAAAACGAAAGCAGGTGAAAATGGTAAGTTGTTTGGCTCTATAACGAGCAAGGAGGTAAGTCAAAAAATAAAAGAAATTAGCAAAATAGATATAGATAAGAGAAAAATAGAGTTAAAAGAGACAATAAAGCTTGTGGGTGAGTATGATATAGAAGCAAAGCTTTAT
>CAZTHU010000083.1:0-7866 GCA_964613575.1 uncultured Eubacteriales bacterium
AGGAAAGTCTTCATCGGTAGGTATTCCAAATACGAGTGGATTTGTACCTAGCATGTTTTCTACACCAAAGGTTGGTGCGATAGAAGGCCTTGCGTTTGTACCTGTGATGCCAATCATGCCGTTGTTAGCTGCCATCATTGTATAATATCCAGCTATGCCATAATGGGTTGAATTTCTAACTGCTACCATTCCCATTCCATAAGTTTTCGCTTTATCTATAGCCATTTGCATAGCATGCTTAGAAACGACATGCCCCATTCCGTTATTTGCGTCTAAAACGGCTGTTGTAAAGCCTTCTTTTATAGTTTCGATATTGGTAACAGGATTTTGAATACCCTCTTTTATTCTGTCGTAATAAATTGGTTTAAGTCTGCCAATTCCATGAGAATCTATTCCTCGTTTATCTGATGTAATTAAAACCTCGGCACAAATTTTTGCATCTTCCTCTGGAACACCTACGCCTTTAAATACATCTATCATGAATGATTCCATTGTATCAAAATCAATCCAAGTAGTTTCGTTTTTTTGCATTAAAATACCCCCTTATATATTGGTTTGAAACATTTATTTCTAATACAAAGTCTAGCATACAGCATTTAAATAAGCAAGTGGTGGAATTCTACGGCAATTGCTTTACTGTTACAATTCAGGTGTGATTGTAAGATAAATTGATTAAACACTTTGATAATAGCTACTGTGAAGCTGTAAGATGGATTATTTATTAACATTCAAACAAATTTTCAAAATCATAATCCAAGCATTAAAACTGATTTTAAAAGGATACTAATGCGAGCAAAAAAAGATGAAATTTTCTTTGTAAAAACGTTGAAAACACTAGCATTTACAACGTTTTTGTGGTACAATAAAATCATCTTATACGAAAGAAAAACAGGTGATTTTATGGGAGCAAATTATCAAAAAAAGTTTGAAAAAGACTATTCAAGTTTAGTTGAAAAAGTAGATAATTTAGAGTCTGTAATAAAAACGCTTAACCAAACGATAACTTCTTTAAATAGTACCATTGAAGGCTTAAATGCTACCCTAAATAATAAAGATAAACTTAATGCAAAACTTGTTTTAGAAATCAATCGTCTTAAAAACAATAATAATAAAGACAGCTCTAATTCAGGGAAACCTTCAAGTACAGATGGGCTCAAAGACTCCAAGAAAAAAATTCCTAACAGTAGGCCTAAAACAGATAAACGCAGAGGTGGGCAAAAAGGACATAAAGGTAATACTAATGATGTTTCAAAAATAAAAAAACTAATAGAAAATAAGCATGTCAAACATTTAATTTGTGATATTAACAAACATAATAAAAACAAAAACAAACCTTATATTTCAAGATTCATACAAGATATTGAAATTATTACCACTGTGAAAGAGCTCAGATATTATCCAGACAAAAATGGTAATTATAATATTCCTAAAGAGCAAAGCAATATTGTCACTTATGGCACGGGCTTAAAGTCTATAGCTATGCTTTTGGTTCATAAACTACCAGCATCAATGGATGGTGTAAGAGACTTTTTAAACGACATAAGTAATAATACTTTATCTTTAACTAAGGCTACATTGGTGGACTGGAGTAAATCATTTTCAAAAAAATTAAATCCTTTTTTAAATGAAATACTAACTAATTTAATAAATTCTACATATGTACATACTGATGAGTCTCCTCTAAATATTAATGGTAAGTTATTTCAGCTTCATAATTACAGCACAAACAAATATACATTACAGTATGTTCATGAAAAGAAAAGTAAGGAAGCTATGATAGAGCTAGGCTTTTTAGATATATTTCTAGGAACTCTGATACATGATCATAATAGAGTTCAGTATAATTTTGGAACTGGCCACGGTGAATGCAATGCCCATATTTTAAGATATCTAACAGCTGTAACTGAATTTACTAAACACAAATGGGCTGAAGAAATGAGCGAGTTGCTGAAAGGCATTTTACATGATAAACATATAGAACAAGAAAAAGGCAAAGAGTATTTCGAAAAGCATATTCTTGAAAATTATTCTAAGAAATATGATAACATCTTAAAACAAGCATCTAAAGAATATCAGTCAGATTATGATAAAAATGCTTATAAAGATGAAGAAAGAAGACTTATAACGAGATTAGATGATTACAAAAAAAATCATTTATTATTTATGCGTGATTTTAATATACCTTTTACAAATAATCGCGCTGAAGTAGATATAAGACCTGCAAAGAGAAAACTAAAAGTAGGGATATTTAGAAGTAAAGAAGGTGCTGAAAATTATCTGCAAATTAGAAGTTTTATCTCTACATTTTTAAAAAACAACTTAAATATTTTCAAAGGAATAAAAGATTTATTTTCAGGTAGAGAAATAACACTTCAAGAAGGCTAAAAAAATTTTTTTGAAAGTGTTCTGAACTAAGAGCTATAATGATTTATAGCTCTTAGTTGTTTCAAGACACCTGAATTGTAACGCTTTACGAAAAATAAAGCTTTTATAGCTTTTAATAAATAAACAAAAATTTAATCAAAATAAAAACTTGACATAAAAAAATGGAGGGGTATATAATTGGTCGCAGAGTAAAGTTAATATTTTACTTTGAGATTAATTATATAGGGGGTTGGGCAATGAAAAATTTGTCTAATGAATATAACTCACAGTTTGAATGTTTAAAGAAAGAAAAAGCGTCTATAAACAAAAATCTTAATCCTGATGTATTACAAAGTTATAAAGCCTTAATGATTTTCTTCATTTGTTTAACTCTAATAATTACTAATTTTTCACTTGCAGTAAGCGCTAATCGTATACTGGGTACACCAATAGAAGAACCTGGAGAAAAAAGAGATGTAAATGAAGGAAAATCTAGTGGTGGTAGAGAAGTTAAAAGTGATAAGGAAGATCTCGATTCAGATTTAGAATCGATTACTAAAATTGGAAATATAGAGGATGATGAGTCTAAAGACTCTAAAGATGTGATTTCAATCATTGATTCTGTAAAAAATACTTTGTTAAATGTTCTAGGTGGAGAACAAGGTCTTAGTGAATACTGGGATGATAATCGCCCTATATTGTTATATGAATGGGCTTTTCAAGAAAGGTTTATTGAAAGCCCTACGGATCCGAAAGGTAGGGAACAACAAAATAATCCAATTTATAGATTAGCTGACAATGCAAAAAGTGTGGAGCATGGAATTACTTCATCAGGTACTACTAGATTTAATGCTAACGACTACTTAAATAGAATAAGAGAAGCTGGCATTGAAGCAGGTGGAAGATTAGCACTTAAAATGCAAGATGACGGTACATGGGGAGATGTATATAGAGCATTTAATCACTGGTACCCTAAAAGTTACAATGAAATAAGAAAGGTGCTAGCTGAATTTGAAAAAGCAGCAAATGCATTAAGATTATCTCCACCAACAAATTTAAGGGCAATAGAGGTAAATGATACAAGTGTACGTCTAAGATGGACACCACCATCTAATACTAGCAATGTAAAGGAATATTGGGTAATTCTTAATGGACAGCAAAGGATTAGATATAACGGAACAACTGGAACTATAAGAGGGCTTAAACCAGATACAGAATATAGTTTTTACGCTTATTCAGTTGATTCTAACGAGAATTTATCACAAAGAAGCAATAGGATTACGGTAAGGACAAAAAAACTAGAGCCACCAACAAACTTAATAGCAACAGAAATAACACATACAACAGCGAACCTTTCATGGACAGGATCAAAAAGCGAAACTGTAACAGGATATCAAGTTTGGTATCGTGAAGAAGGCGCTGAAAAATTTAATCGGGCTGCTACAGTAAGGGGTACTAATTATAGATTAGAGGGTTTAAATCCTTCTGGTGTTTATGAAATATATGTTAGAGCAGTAGATGAAAACGGTAATCGTTCTAACAGGAGTAATGCTATTGGAATATCACCTGTAATTGAAAAGCCATTGCCACCGACAAATCTAAAAGCAACACAAATAACAGATACGACGATAAGTCTTACGTGGTTTCCATCAAGAAGCGCAACTGTAACAGGATACCAAGTTTGGTATAGAGAACAAGGTGTTGGAAACTACAGTCGTGCTGGAACAGTAGATGAAAGAGTCTTTACACTTAAAAATTTAGATCCACTAACAACTTATGAAATATATGTAAGGGCAATTGTAAATAGTGATATCCGTTCCGATAGGAGCAATTTACTACCTGTAACAACTGATAGAAAAGAAATACTACCACCTGAAAACTTACGCGTCACAGCAACTAGAAGAGGCAGTATGAATATTGAGTGGGATCCATCTCCTAGTAGCGATGTTAAGGAATATTGGGTTTATAGAAATGGAGTAAAACGAGATGAAGTATCTAATACAAGTGTTCGCGTAACAGGAATATCAGGAACAGAATATGAAATATATGTAAAAGCTGTGAACTCAGATGGGAATGTTTCTGATAAAAGTAATACTGTAACAGGAAAAACAACAGGACCCCTACCTGCAAGTAATTTGAGAATTACTGATATTAGATCAGATAGCGTATCTTTAATATGGGATAAATCACCTAGCGATGATGTTAGTGTATATAGAATATATAAAGATGGAGAACCAATTAAAACTATTACACCATTAAACCCATCATTTACAATAGGGTTCCCTCAAATAAGTGTAAAAATAGGGAATTTAGAAAATAGTACACAATATGAATTTTATGTTAGAGCGGTTGATAGAGGAGACAATTTATCAACATGGTCAAATAGAGTTAATCCTACAACATTAATTATAAAGCCACCAATAGATCCAACAATAAATAATATCTCTAAGACAACAATAGATCTTTCATGGACTCCATCAAGAAGCTCAACTGTAAAAGGATACCAGGTTTGGTATAGAGAAAGAGCCGAAGGAAATTACACTAGGGCTGGTAATACAATAGATAATAGTTTCACAATTGAGGGTTTAACTCCTGGAACACAGTATCAAATGTATATAAGAGCTATTGACAGCAGTGGTAATAGATCAAATCGAAGTAATATATTAACACAAAGTACAAGAGGAAAATTTGTTGCTTTTGGTATTAATTCTTACGAATTGGATTGGGGATTATTAGATAGATTTGTAGCTGATGCTTTTTACCTTCCTCATAATCAAAGTACTGTTGATAAAGTTAAGGAAATTAGTAGACGTATCAAAGGCATGGGGTATAGGGGGGAGTTTTATATAAATAGCCCAGGGGAAAATATAATCAAAGAAATGGAAGATGCTTCTCTATTTTATTTTGCAGGACATGGGTTAGGCGAAAGAGGCGGTGCATTTTTGGCTAGTTATCATGTAAAAGAATCGAAAAATAGTTTTAATGACCTTGTAACGGCATCTACTGACATGGAAACTGGTGTTAGAAGTGATACAGGTCTTACGTATTACAGTTTAAATGAAGTGTTTACTGGTGATCGTAACCTTGATAAAGTAAAGTTAGCATATTTTTCCTCTTGTAATAGTGGTCTAATAGACTCTCAACATGGGGATCTCTTGAAGACAACGGTTGATTTGGGCGCTGATGTAGCAATAGGGTTTACTGGTTTAATCCATTCCCTACGTTCGGATAATTTTGATAGAAGATTTTTTGGTAGTCTTCAAAGGGGTAACACAATTGGAGAAAGTATTGAATATGCAGAATCTGGGTTGATGACTATGGATACGGTAAGGGTTTATCCTGAAGAAGCATTAGATTTAAGACTTACTTTATCATCTTAGAATGATTGCCTTATTATTTAAAATCAACAACTGGCAATTCATCTCATGAATAAAGTTTTGAGATGAATTGCCTAAAATTAAAAATAACGATGTGATTAAAAATAATAAGAGTTAGTAAGAGATATTTTTAAGTATTTACTTGAAAATAATAAAAAATCGAGGGGTGTTTGTTATGAAAAAGAAATTAATAATATCTGTTATATTATTAGGAATCATTTTTTCATCTTATTTAGTATACAATTATTTAAAAACTCAGAATATCAGTAATCAATCATCTTTTTTAAAAGAGGCAGAATTTGGAAACTTAGAGTTTGTGGGAAGAGATAGTATACCTGATGGAATAAATCCTTTGCATAAAGTGAATACTCTTTTGTATGAGGATGAAAAATACATATATAAGTACAATGAAAGCACTGGTAATTTATTATCTGTAAGAGTTAAACCTAGAGAAGAAAAAAAACACGCTTCCAATGAATTGATTAGAATTGATCAACATCAAGCTAAGGAAGTTGCTCTAGACATAGTTGCAAAGTATTATGAAAAAAACAAATTGGTAGATAAAGTCAAAATGGATTCTTATAGTCCTAATTTAGGGCACACGTTTGTATTTAGTGAAATGGCGGAAAATGGCGTTAAAACTGGTGGTAGCATAATGGTTCGGCTCGACGGGTATGGGGAGTTTAGAAATTATAATTACCGTGAGGGTAATCCCAATGCAGCATTGAGTAAAGAAGCAAAAATAACTAAAAACGAAGCGTTAAAGATGGCTACTGATTCATTTTTAAAGAAAGACCGTCTTTATTTAGACTCAAACTTAGAAAATAAAATAAGAGAAAAAAATCCATCTGAAATTAATAACCTTAAAAAGAAGCTAATAGAAGAAAATCTAGTTGAAATTGAAAAGAAAATTATTAATACTGGTTGGTATAAGGTGATTTTTGTTGATGATATCCTTGTGTACAAGATAAATTTTAAAGAGGTAAGTTTTAGCGATATTGACTGGACATATAAGAATTTAACTTACTATATTGATGCTGAAAAGGGTGTAGATATAACTGATAAAATGTATCAATGATAGTAAATTTAAAATAACTTATAAGTGAAAAAATATTATTCAAACTAAATCTCATAGATAAAATATGTTTTGAGGTGCATTTGCAGATAATTAAAATTTAAAAATGAGGAGGATATTTATGAAAAAATCAATAAAAAGGGGTTTTTATATTATTGCAAAAATTTTATTTATTCTATTAACCATTATTTTTGGGTTAGCACTCTTAGTTAATGCATTTTTTATGATTTTTAATCACATTAGGTTCTAATAGATTACGCTACAAAGGCAGAAGTTTTCTGCTTTATTTAAACCTATGTAGTTATAGCAATAGGTCTTCTTCTGTCCCGTGGTTTGTAGATTAGACCCAAATATAAAAGCCAGGTAATATCAGATTTAGCGCTAACGGTTATGCACATTTATAATATTTTTAGAATCTCTAATACTCTCGTTTCTATAGTTGAAGAGGCGGGAGTATTAGCGATTCTAGGAGTAGTATAAATAAATCAGAATTCTAGAAAATAAAAACTTGACATAATAAAGAGGTGGGTATATAATTGGTCGCAGAGTAAAGATATTATTTTATTTTGCGACCAATTATATAGGGGGTTGGGCAATGAAAAATTTGTCTAATGAATGTGGAGCACAGTTTGAATGTTTAAAGAAAAAAAAAGCATCTAGAAACAAAAATCTTAATCCTGATGTATTACAAAGTTATAAAAACTTAATGATTTTCTTTATTTGTTTAACTCTAATAATTACCAATTTTTCACTCGCAGTAAGTGCTAATCGTATACTGGGTACTCCAATAGAAGAACCTGGAGAAAAAAGAGCTGTAAATGAAGGAGAATCTAGTGGTGGTAGAGAAGTTAAAAGTAATAAGGGAGATCTCGATTCAGATATAGAATCGACTACTTCGATCGGCAGTATAGAGGATGATGACTCTAAAGAGTCTAAGGAGTCTAAAGACTCTAAAGATGCAACTTCAACCATTGATTCTGTAAAAAATACTTTGTTAAATGTTCTAGGTAGAGAATTATCTTACACTTCTGATGATAGACCAGCAATGTT
>CAZTHU010000084.1:0-1958 GCA_964613575.1 uncultured Eubacteriales bacterium
TGCCTTGGTTGTTTCTGAGTCTTTAGAAGTTGAGTTTAGTATAATGCTTCTTGCTGTTTCAAGTATGTTACTTGAGTTTTGCTTGCTAAATGTATTGCTGGTCATAAAATCCATCTCCTAACATTAAAATAGAGTCACATCTTTATTATTCTATAAATAATTTGATTTCCCTTTTTTTATTTGAAAAAAGTTACTGTTCACTGGAGTGTAGATAGAGATATAATATCACATTAAATGTTAAATAGCTACGTTTTTTTATCATCCTTTGCAATTTTATAAATTGCAATTAGAAATAAGTTATTGTATAATTTGAATGGAGAAAGGGAGTTGGTTGGTGTGAGGCGTAGGAGGCTTAAACTTTATTTTGCAAGGTTGTCGAGGTTTTTTCGTAATGTTTTATCTAGAAGTGCTGAAGATAATATAAAGGGGTTGGGAGCTCAAATGAGCTATTATTTTATATTGTCTTTTTTCCCATTTTTAATGTTTATTATAGCTATTTTGAGCTATACAACTATTACTGGCGAAGAGTTTATTTCAGGTCTGTCAGCATATCTGCCACCAGATATCTATCAGATTGTGGCCAACTCTATACGAATTACGGTAGAGTCAAGAAGTGCTATTTTACTTTCGTTTGGAGCACTTACAACGCTTTGGATTGCTTCAAATGCTATAAGAGTTCTAATGAGAGGCATAAACATGGCATACGATTTTGAAGAGACAAGGCCGTATTGGAAGGTTAAGTTATTGGCAGTTTTATTTTCCTTGATACTTGCTGCTGTATATATCTTTTCACTTGTTTTGATAGTTTTTGGAGCACTTATAGCTAGGCAATTAGCCGCTCTTTTTCAGATTTCAGATTATTTTGTATATATGTGGAATTTTTTTAGGTATATAACACCTATAGCAACAATATTTATTGCCTTTATAATTATCTATAATTATATGCCATGCAAAAAGATTGGCATAAAAAAAACCATCCCTGGCGCCTTATTTTCAACATTTTCTTGGATGGTAATATCGCAAATATTTTCTATATATGTAAATAATTTTGGGGCTACCGCTGAAGCCTATGGAAGCCTTGGTGGGATAATAATTTTGTTAGTTTGGATATATTGGTGTGCTGTTGCTATAATGTTTGGAGCGGAGATTAACTCAACGTTATACTATTTTAGAAAGAAAAAAGGTATTGTGTAAATATTATTTTGAGTTAAAAAATGACGTGAGGCTTTTAGAAATTGCGTCTTGGCAAACAACACAAAAGTCACGTTCTACGTATTCTTTTTCTTCTGAAGGATAGATATTTAACTTTATTCCCATCATGATGCAGTTGTTTGATGGCCTGTACCAAACTGTTCCGTCTATTGGGAAAATACCGATATCTGGGTGATCTAGAAAATCAAACCAAGGTACAATAGCTTTATGTCTTGTAAGGTTAGGTGCTTCGAAATAGTGTGGGGTTTTGTTTATTGGAACATAAGTATCTGCAAGGTCTGCGATTGTGTGACCAAGTTCGTGTAGGATATTTTGGTCTCTTTTTTCAAAGTCGGATGAGATATAGCTTATGCCTTTATTTTCGGGCTTATAGCTTACCCCTATAAATTTTTCTGAGTTTATTAATATTATAAATTGATCACCAGCTAGCCCTTGTTTTTTTGCAAGGCTAATAGGTAGCTTTATATCTTTATTTGGGTCTTCGGAAGCAAAGTAGCTTGATTTTATCAATTCGTCTTCTTTTTTTTCTAGGGTAGAATTCTTAGAGTGTGTCATTAGTGCGTAAACGCTAAAATCAGCTTTATGCCCTATAAATGAGTCATTATAAATGATTTCTTTTTTTAGTTCTTTTGCATCAGTGAAAAATTTATTCTGCTCGTGTTTTGTGTATCCGTCGGCTAGAATAACAAAAAACTTATCAGAAGGCTCTTCATCTCCCCATAAAAGTTTTGTGTAATATTCTTCCT
>CAZTHU010000084.1:2058-7850 GCA_964613575.1 uncultured Eubacteriales bacterium
TAGAAGTATGGTTAAATTTATTAAAAGCTTTTTTTTATTCATGCGTATCACCCCTAATATAATTATCGGCAATTATAGAGGTGTGAGTAATACTTATTGTAATAAGTTGATTACTTCCATTAATTTTGGTAGAAGCTGTTTTTTTCGTGAGATGATATCTTTTACAAAAACGCCTTGGGTTGCTTCTGTTTCAAATGTCATAGGAATAACATTTTTATTGTCACATTTAAAGAGTATGTAAGATCCCTCTTTAAGAATGTCGGTAACAAGTAAAAGGGTTAAAAAGTAGCCTCTTTGTTTGTGGATTGTTGATATATAGTCTAAAAATTCGGCTTTTCTTTTAAAGACATTTTCTATGTCTAGTGTGAAAACTTGACTTATGCCTATATGGTGTTTGTTTACAAAAAATTCTTTTAATCCTTTGATAAAAATTTCATCGGTGCTTTCGCCTTCTAAGGATGTCCCTGCAAGGAAAAGCTGAATTGAGTATTGTTCTAGATCTAGCTTTAATATTTTACCTAAGGCTTCTACCGCATCCCGATCTAGCTGTGATGTGGTTGGCGATTTTAGAAATAATGTGTCGGAAATTATGCCTGATATTAAAGCCCCTGCTATGTTGTGAGGAATAGATACTTTTTGTTCTTTAAACATTGTATATACAATGGTGCAGGTGCTACCTACGGGCATGTTTTTAAATGATATAGGCATAGAGGTTGATATATCCCCGAGCTTGTGGTGATCTACAATTTCTAATATATCTGCCTCATGTAGCCCAGGTGCGCTTTGACTGTATTCATTATGATCGACTAGTATAACCTGTTTCTTGCCTGGATTTAAAACATGTCGACGGTGTATAAATCCTATTAAAACGTTTTTATCATCTAATATAGGGTAGTTTCGAAAAGATGAGTGTAAAACCTCTTCTTTTACTTCATTTAAGTAGGATGATTTATTAAAAGCAACGATGCTTGATTTTTTTACAATTGTTGATATGTAATTACATTGATTTAAAAGCTTTGCAGTACTGTATGTATCAGTTTGAACGGAAATTATAGAAGCGTTTTGGCTTTTTGCAAAACTTATGATTTCGTCGGGAGGTTTTCTGTCCCCTGTAATTATAATAAGTTTTACTCCAGCAACAATTGCATAGGTTAGGACGTCATATCTGTCACCCACAATTATAATGGAGTCTCTATCTATGTTTGACTTTGCAGAGTCAAAATTGTATGCAATAACCCGTATATGTCCTTGTATATTATGGTCATCTCCTGTAAGAAGTGTTCCTCCTAAATCGTGCAAAATATTTGAGATAGAAGTGTTGAGGGTATAAAAATCGCCACTTGCTAAAGCCATAGCTATATCTTTCATTGTTATGATGCCTGCTAAAGGTTTATTTTCATCTGCGATGCCTAGTGTTTTTATGTTTTTTTGTGTCATTAGATTGTATGCAGATAGTATTGATGAACTTGGTGAAACTGAGGTTGGGGGGTCTAGGTCTATGTCTTTTACTTGAATGTTAACATTATCTAGAACCTCAGGAGTTGGTATTTTAAAGTAATTTAACATAAACCTGGTTTCTGGATTAGGTTCATCTAATGAGTATGGTGTTGCAGGCATTCCTTTTTTATTTTTTAAATAAGATAAAGCTATAGCAGATGCTATAGAATCTGTATCGGGGTTTTTATGACCAAAGACAAGTACGGACACTCTATTACCTCCTTTTTTAGGTAGCTATCTTTCCTACAAGTAATATTATACCAGTTGACATCAATAATTCAACCTTTAATAAAGAAGAATTTTACAGAACAGTAACGTTTTAATATTGGTAAATTAGCTTAAATGTTTTTTTCTTTACCATAGTTATTGGATATGGTACAATGTTTTTGTTAATTTGTAGAATAATGGTAAATTTAAGAGGGAAGGGGCGATTATTATGGGAATGACTATGTCGCAAAAGATTTTAGCTCATCATGCGGGCGTAGAGAGTTTGAAGGCAGGAGAACTCATAAATGCTAATTTGGATATGGTATTAGGTAATGATATAACTACACCTGTTGCGGTAAACGAATTTAGGAAGATTGGTGTAAATAGAGTTTTTGATAAAGACAAAATAGCTATTGTACCCGATCATTTTACACCAAATAAAGATATAAACTCTGCACAACAAGTAAAATTTATTCGTGAATTTGCGAATGAAATGGAGATTACTAATTTTTTTGAAGTAGGTCAGATGGGTATAGAGCATGCGCTTTTGCCTGAAAAAGGGCTTGTTGTTTCAGGGGATCTGGTAATTGGAGCGGATTCACATACATGTACATATGGTGCGTTAGGAGCATTTTCAACAGGCGTTGGAAGTACGGATATGGCTGCGGGAATGGCTACAGGAAAATGTTGGTTCAAGGTGCCAGAGGCAATGAAGTTTGTGCTTAAAGGTAAAAAGAAAAAGTGGGTTAGTGGTAAGGATGTAATGTTACATATAATCGGAAAAATTGGAGTAGATGGTGCACTTTATCGTTCTATGGAGTTTGTTGGGGATGGGCTTAGTGATCTTTCTATTGATGATAGATTTTCTATGGCAAATATGGCTATTGAGGCAGGAGCAAAAAATGGCATCTTTGAGGTAGACCAAAAGACAATGGACTATGTTAAAGAACATTCAACAAGATTAGGACAGGTTTTTAAAGCGGATGACGATGCACAGTATGTTCAGGTAATTGAAATTGATTTAGGTAGTGTACCTCCTACTGTTGCGCTACCTCATTTGCCGTCTAATACAAGGGCTATAGATCAGATACCAGATATTAACATAGATCAGGTTGTTATTGGCTCTTGCACTAATGGAAGAATTGAGGATATGAGGATTGCGGCACAGGTTCTAAAGGGTAAAAAGGTTCACTCTAGTGTTAGATGTATTATCATTCCGGCTACTCAAAAAATTTGGAAGCAGGCAATGAATGAGGGATTATTTGATATTTTTGTAGATGCTGGAGCTGCAGTAAGTACACCGACTTGTGGACCGTGTTTAGGAGGTCACATGGGAATACTAGCAAAAGGCGAAAGGGCTGTTGCTACAACTAATAGAAACTTTGTTGGAAGGATGGGTCATCCTGAAAGTGAGGTTTATTTGGCAAGCCCTGCGGTTGCTGCGGCATCTGCGATAACTGGGAAAATATCAGAACCAATTATTGACGAAGATTAAGGAATGGAAAAAAGAATGGAGGGAATTTTATGAATGCGAATGGAAGAGTAATAAAGTATGGCGATAATGTTGATACTGATGTTATTATACCGGCTAGATACCTTAACACTACTGATTTGAATGAGCTTTCGAAGCATTGCATGGAGGATTTGGACAAGGATTTTGTTAAAAAGGTAAACATTGGTGATATAATGGTTGCTGGGAAAAATTTTGGATGTGGGTCTTCAAGAGAGCATGCACCTATTGTTCTAAAGGGATCGGGTATATCTTGTATTATTGCTGAAACTTTTGCTAGAATTTTTTATAGAAACGCTATAAATATAGGGCTTCCGATTTTAGAGTGCCCCGAGGCAGCAAGGGACATCGAGGATCAAGATGAGGTGTCCGTAAATTTTGATAATGGTAAAATAGTAAATAAGACAAAGAATAAAGAGTATCAAGGGGTTGCCTTTCCAGATTTCATGAAAAGAATAATAGAGGCAGAAGGGCTTATAAATAGTATTAGAAATAATCTTTAGTAGATAGATGCGAAGAGGCAATGCTTTGTAAGATTGTAGCTATAGATGTTGAGATGGTCAATTTTACATGTGTAAATGTGAACGATGATATTAATCGCTAAATTAAAAAAGATTCAGGAGGTAACAAATGTCAAATTTTAAGATTGCGTTATTAAATGGTGATGGAATAGGACCTGAGATTATGGAACAGGTAAAATTGTTATTTCAATCAATAACAAAAAGATATGGTGTAAGGTTTGAACTTGAGGATGGACTTATTGGAGGACAAGCTATAGATGACTGTAAAAATCCCTTGCCAAGTAAGACGCTAGATTTGTGCAAGGCTTCAAATGCTGTGTTATTAGGTGCTGTAGGAGGACCTAAATGGGATGATTTGCCAGGTGAGGAACGTCCAGAGGCAGGATTATTAGGTCTTAGAGGTGGGTTGGAACTTTATGCGAATTTAAGACCTGCAATTATTTATCCAGCGCTAAAGGAGGCATCTCCCTTAAAGCCTAGTATAATTGATGAATGCATTGATATTATGGTTGTTAGAGAATTGACAGGTGGTATGTATTTTGGGAAAAGGGGAAGATCGGTTTCAAGTGAGCTAGGTGAGGTAGCTTATGATACTGAACAGTATAGCAGATTAGAGGTTGAAAGGATTGCAAGGGTTGCTTTTGAGATTTCGAGAGGAAGAAGTAAAAATCTTATATCTGTAGATAAAGCAAATGTGCTAGAGAGTTCAAGGCTTTGGAGAGAGTGTGTTTTAGATGTAGCAAAGGATTATGAGGACGTTTTAGTAAATCATATGTATGTTGATAATGCGGCTATGCAGCTTGTTAGAAACCCTGCTCAGTTTGATGTGTTAGTAACCACTAATATGTTTGGTGATATTTTATCAGACCAAGCGTCAATGATTACAGGGTCTATTGGTATGTTACCGTCGGCAAGTCTTGGGAAAACAAGCTTAGGGCTATATGAAGCAATTCATGGCTCAGCTCCTGATATAGCAGGTAAGGGTTTGGCAAATCCGCTTGCAACTATTTTATCGGTTGCTATGATGATGCGATATTCTTTAAACTTGCCAGATGTTGCGTTAGACATTGAAGTTGCTGTTGCAAATGTTCTAGAGTCTGGGCTTAGAACGACTGATATAGCAAATAATAATACTAAACCTATTGGCACTGTTCAAATGGCTGAAGCTGTGTGTAAGGAGTTTTTGGGGTTGTAGAAAATATTTGTAATAGCGCGGGTGGAATTAGCGGAGAATGAATTCTCCGCTACGTTTGTATGGTGGATGGTTGAAGGAGTGAGATGTTTGGATTTTTTAAGTGGTGTACTAGAGCGGATTACTTTTGTGAACGAAGAAAATGGTTTTAGCGTTATAAAGCTAAAGGCTAAGGGGTATAGTGATCTTGTTACAGTGGTTGGAAATCTTGCAGGTGTAAGTGTTGGTGAGGTTTTAGAGATTAAAGGATTTTGGAAAAATGATGGTAAGTATGGAAAACAGTTAGTAGTAGAAGAGTATAGACAGGCTCTTCCTGCAAGTGTTGAAGGGATTAGAAAATACTTGGGAAGTGGTCTTATTAAAGGGATAGGCCCTGTGTATGCTAAAAAAATTGTAGACCATTTCAAGGAAGATACTTTAGATGTAATTGAAAATCAACCAGATAGGCTATTTCAGGTGGCAGGTGTTGGGAAAAAGAAGGTTGAAATAATAAAAAAGGCATGGGGCGAGCAAAGGGAGATAAAGAATGTTATGATCTTTCTTCAAGGTCACGGTGTGGCAACTCGCTTCGCAGTTAAAATATATAAAGCTTACGGTGATGATGCTATTAAAGTGGTAAAGGAAAATCCGTATAGACTTGCTGATGATATTTGGGGAATAGGGTTTAAAACAGCAGATGCTATTGCTAAAAAGCTTGGTATAGAGCATGATTCACTAGACAGGATAAAGTCTGGTGTTCTTTTTGCGCTTGGGGTATTTTCGGCAGAAGGACATTGCTTTGCGCAAATAGATGAGCTTGTGGCACAGACTTCAAATATATTAGAGGTAGATGAGATACTAGTTAAAGATGCGCTAGAAAAAATGA
>CAZTHU010000085.1:0-7821 GCA_964613575.1 uncultured Eubacteriales bacterium
AAAAGATATGAAAATTTTATTTAAAATGTGCACGTCCTTTGTTAAATATTATATCTTACTGCTTAACAGCAATATAGAAATAACAAAAATTCTATCATAACTAAATATTGCGATGTAACATATAAATGTACGTGATGCTGTTTTTCTATCTATACCTCTGTATACAATAACTGTTATCTAAAATTTCTATAAGTAACATATATATTTTTTTTGAATATTATAAGTATAAAATTATTATTTAGTGGGTATTATACTTTTAGATGATAGTTCTATTCTTTCCGGTTCCCGGAGAGTTTAAATAGATAGCTCCTGACTTAACATTTTGTTAAAGACAGGAGCGTTCTTATTTCACACCATTCCAAATCTATTTTTCACTCTATCTAATCCCATTGTAGACATTATTTGCGATAAATCCGGTGTGTTTTTTCTGTTTGTTAGTGTTACCCTAAGTATTTCTGCAGCATCCCCTATATGCCCTTTAAATCTATCTGGATTCTTTTTATATTCTTTTGCGTTCTTACTAAAACCAAACTCTAGCGCTAATTCCTTGAGCTTAGAGAACCAAACCTCATTATCATCATTAATATCATACACCTGTAGAAATTTATCCAAAAAATTTCTTATATCATCTATATCTAATTTTTCACTAAAACAATATCCACTTTCCTCAATGTCCGCTTGGAAAAGATCATCATAAAAGTAACTCACATAATCTTTAACCTCTGACCATCTTGAAATATCTTTTCGCGGCTTATCTCCTCCTCTTTCTATGTTTAAAATCTTTAGCATGTAATCTTTATCTTTTTCAAACTTAAAAGCAAAATCCTTATCAAATTCTTTTAGCCAACTAAGTGTCTTGTCATACACATACTCTGCACTAAAGAATGATATAACGTTTTTACAAACATTTGTTAGTTTGACCATGTCAAATAACGCCCCACTAACACTCATCTTATCTAATCTTAATTCAAATTCTTTATTGCTTTTTTCTGGATTATCTCGTCTCCAATCCTCAAAAGATGAGTTTGCAATATTTAAAAGATATTCAATCAAGCCTTCGCTTGGTATACCATTTTCATGGTAAAAATCAACCGATGCCTCTGGGTCTTTTCTCTTAGACAATTTCCTCTTTTTTCCATCTTCATTTTTTTGTATCGGTGATATATGTGCATACTTTGGTAAATCCCAACCTAAAACATTAAAAAGCTCAAAATGTACAGGCCAAGATGAAAGCCATTCATCCCCCCTTATAACATGTGTAACATTCATTAAATAATCATCTACTACATGGGCAAAGTGATAGGTAGGTATGCCATCAGATTTTAGTATAACAATATCCTGTTCATTCTCTGGCATCTCTATCTTTCCTTTTATTTGATCCTTTATAGTAACAGTTCTTTGTGAATCGCCCTTAGACCTTAATCTTATAACAAATGGCGTCTTTTCTTCTAGCTTTGATAAAATTTCCTCTATTCCAACATATCTATATTTTGTCCACTCTCCGTAATATCCCGGCGTAATTCCTTCAATTTCTTGTTTTTCTCTTATGCTTTTAAGTTCTTCCTCTGTACAAAAACAAGGATATGCGTCACCAGTTTCTATAAGCGACTTTACAAAGCTTTGATAAATTTCAGCCCTATTGCTTTGCTTATAAGGTCCATAAGCTCCTACTTCATTTTCTTCATCATTCACACCTTCTTCAAAAGTAATTCCAAAATTCTTAAGCGCAGTGCAAATTTTGCCAACTCCTCCTGTAACCTCTCGTTTTTTATCTGTATCCTCAATCCTTAATATACAAATCCCACCATTTGGGCTTGCAACCCGATTAGAAACAAGCGCTGAATACACACCACCAACGTGCAAAAAACCCGTTGGACTTGGAGCAAATCTAGTAACTCTAGCCCCCTCTTTGAGTTCACGCCTTGGATAAAGCTTATAGTAATCCTCTTTAGTCTTGTTAATTTGAGGAAAAAGCTTTTGTGCTAAATTTTCTAAATTATTCTTATCCATAAATAAATCCCCTTTCAAAAAAAATATATATTCACAATCACTTAACAGCCTTTAAAACTCGATATCCTTTACTTTTAATTATAATCTCACAATTTCCAAAAATCTCTTCTAACTTTTCTTGTGAACTTGGCGCACCTTGTTTTTTTTGAATTACAATATAAAGTGCACCTCCACTTTTTAAATACTTGTAGGCATCTTCATACACTCTAAAAACAAGTTCTTTACCTACCCTAATTGGTGGATTTGATAAAATTTTATCATACACACCCTCAACATTCTCGAAAAGATCAGAAAAAAAAGCACTTGCATTTTCAACTTCATTAGAAGAAATGTTCTCTTTTGCAAGTTCTAACGCTCTAGTATTAATGTCTATCATATCTATCATTGAATTTTTAAAAACCTTTGCTATAACAATACCTATAACGCCAACACCGCAACCAACATCTAAGATTTTTCTAGGCTCGCATTTTACATCCTCAAAAAAACCCTTTATTAATAAACCGCTTCCAAAATCAACCTTACCCTTAGAAAATACACCGGTGCTACTATTAAATTTAAAATTAATATCATTAAAAATATATCCAAAACTATTTTTAATATTTTCAGAGGAGGGATTTTTTTCAAAATAATGTTGCATCTTAAACCAACCCCTCCGCAATTCTTGTAACCTCAAAACGAGCTCTTTCTTCATCTATTGTCTTAAGCTCTCTACCTTCTAAAACAACTTTACCATCAATAATAACACTATCAACATCACTCTCTTGCGCACTATAAACCAACGCAGATATAGGATTATTATATGGTGTAAAATGTATTTTATCCCTATCAAATAATGTTATATCAGCCTTATAGCCTTCTTTTATAATGCCTAAATTTTCCCCAAAGCCTAATGCTCTTGCACCATTTCTAGTTGCCATCAATAAGGCATCATTAGCCGACACTAAAGTTGGCTTCATATTATAACCTTTGTGAATTAAAGCTGCCAAATGCATTTCCTCAATCATGTTTAAATTATTATTACTCGCTGTTCCATCTGTTCCTAATGCAACGTTCACACCAGTTTCAAGCATATATGGCACATTAGCAATTCCACTTCCAAGCTTTAAATTGCTAGTAGGATTATGAGCTACACTTACAGCCTTATTATTAAACATATCTATATTTTCAGTTGAAGCATGAACACAATGAGCAGCTATACATGGAACATCAAAAATTCCCGCCTCAAGACACGCCTTAGCTGCATCTTTTCCATACTTAGAAGTTGTATCATTAAGTTCCTTCAACGTTTCTAAAACGTGGATATGAACCCCTGTGCCTATATCTTTTGCAAAATCAGCTGAATCCTTCATCGACTTTTTATCATAAATATATGGAGAATGCACTAAAACATAAACGCTTAGCCTGCCATTCTCACTTTTGTTCCAGGTTTTATAAAAATCTTGAAATTGACTTGTTTTGTCTGAAAAACTTGTCCCATTTTCATCAATTGTAAACGGAAACGATGAAACACTTAAATTTGCCCTAACCCCAGATTCAACAACTGCATTTGCCGTCTGATCTACAGCATAATACATATCCGCAAAACTTGTAGTGCCAGATTTTATCATCTCAGCAATCCCAAGCATCGACCCCCAATATATATCATTTTCTAAGAGTTTACCTTCCCTAGGAAATATATGGTTAAACAGCCAGTCTTCAAGAGCTAGATCATTTGCGCAATTTCTTAAAATTGTCATGGGACTATGCGTATGTGCATTAACAAAACCTGGTGTTGCGATCATTTTAGAACCATCTATTGTTTTTATGGCATTAAAATTCGAAGCTTTTTTTTCATCAGTTGTAACTAGCTCTATTGTATCTTTAGAAATACCAATAAATCCATTTTTCAACACCATATTTTCTTCTTCACAAGTTATGATATCAACATTTTTAATAAGAATACTCAAAAAAAATACCCCCTAAACTCTAGCATCCCAATTTTCAACTATCTTTGTTACTAATTTGCAAAAAGCTTCTCCAGCTTCTTGTGCTGTTTTCTTTACCTCATCATGGCTTAATGGTTGTGGTAATATTCCTGATGCCATATTCGTTATACAAGATATTCCCAAAATGTTCATACCCGCATGATTTGCTGCAATTACCTCTGGAACAGTGGACATTCCAACTGCATCTACGCCTAATCTATCTGCAGCTCTAATCTCTGCAGGGGTTTCATACGAAGGTCCTTGACAATACATATAAACACCTTTTTTAACGTTCACACCAACCTTTTTAGCCATTTGCTCAGCTATATCTACTAATTCTTTATTATAAATTTGCGACATATCTGGAAATCTTGGACCAAACTCTTCTAAGTTTTCGCCTTTTAGTGGAGAAGGTGCAAAAAAACCCACATGATCTGTTATAATCATCAAATCCCCAGCTTTAAAGTTTCTGTTAACACCACCAGCTGCATTTGTCACTAAAAAATTTTCAACTCCTAGTTTTTTAAACACTCTAACAGGAAAAACTACCTTAGATACGTCATGTCCCTCATATAAATGAAATCTCCCTGACATAGCTATAACATTCTTTCCTCCTAATTTCCCAACTATAAGCTTTCCAGCATGTCCTTGTATCGTTGATACGGCAAACCCTGGAATTTCTTTATAATCGATCTCTTTTTTATCTTCAAATTCATTAGTTAAAAACCCTAAACCCGACCCTAAAACAACAGCAATATCAGGCTTAACCTGAATCTTCTTCTTTAAAAAATCAACCGTTTCTTCAATTTGCTCCACATACTCCTTCACAAAAAAACCCCCTTTAAAAATTAGCTAGCAACACTCACAAATATACAGTTCATTACATAAAGATAAGTCTAATTCCTCTTCAACTAGCTTAGGCTTAGACTTTTCCCTTAAATATTCCTTTTCAAGCTTAACAACTGGTCTTGATGGGAACAGCTCATTGCCCCTTATCACTATACCTGTTTCTTGATTATTTAGCAACACCCTTGTCCCAACAGGGAAAATTCCTATAAACTGTAAAAATACTTTTAAGATCTCAGAATCAAAATTACCCTTCTCATGAACCATTATATAATTAAGTACCTTACTAGGATTCCACTTTTCCCTATAAATTCTTTCTGAAACCAACGCGTCATAAACATCTGCTATTGCCACAATGTTTGTTTCTCTTTTAAGATTAGCATCTGTCAACCCATCTGGATAACCACTACCGTTTAGCCTTTCATGGTGATGTTTAGCAATATATGCGGCTCTTTTTGATAGCGTCTTACAACTTGAAATAATTTCAAATCCATATTGAGTATGCCTCTTAATCTCTTTGTATTCATCTTGTGTAAGTTTGCTAGGCTTTTTAAGAATTTCCTTTGATATCCTTGTTTTTCCAACATCATGTAGGATTGCGCCAGCTCCAATATCATATATGTCATCCTCACTAAAACCCAGCAAGATAGCAACATAAATCGACAACAAGCCTACATGAATAGAATGCCCAAAGGTGTAATCATCTAAATGTCGTACTTCACTTAGCATATTAACGATTTCAACATTTCCCAAAAGCGAATCAATATACCTTGAAACATCCCTTTTAACATCTTGTTCTGTACCACTACAATCACTTCCAATATTTTGCAAAAACTTTGTCATACACACCTTAGTCTCACTGATTGTTATGAATTTTTCATCCATACTTAGAACAAACTCATTTTTATGTTCATCAATATTCGGGTTATTTGCCTTCATATTATTTACTAAAGTGCGCATATTCTACCTCCAAAACATATTGATTATTTGATATTTTTTTCCTTATTTTTTTATCGGAAAAATATTTTTTCTTATTAACCCTTAATTAAAATATTTTTGACCCTTCTAATAATTTATTTATTTTTTCTAAAACACATTGTTTCAAACCTTCAAGCTTATCCTTAGCTCCATCAAGTGATTTTTCATAAACCCCATAATAAATCTTAAGCTTTGGTTCTGTTCCAGATGGTCTTACGCAAAACCAATCATCCCCTGAAAGCTCATAATATAAAACATCAGATATGGGTAAATCTAGGTTTTCTTCAATATCTTTAGCTAGATCAAACCTTCTACCTTGCTTATAATCTCTTATTGCAAAAACATCGAAACTTCCAAATTTTACATCTTTTTCTCTTCGCAAAGTCTTCATAATCTCTTTTATCTTTTCTAGCCCTACTTTTCCCTCTAACGTATATGTATTAATATCTTCTTTATAATAACCATATTTTTCATAAATCTCCATAAGGCCGTCATATAGATTCTTACCCTCTGCCTTATAATAGGCGGCAAGTTCTGATATAAGCATAGTAGAAACAACAGCATCTTTGTCTCTAGCAAAGGTTCCAGCTAAATAACCGTAACTTTCCTCAAATCCAAATAAGTAATTCATATCCCCTCTATCTTGCCTAATTAAGATTTGCTCACCAATAAATTTAAAGCCAGTTAACACCTCTACTAACTCTACATTGTTTACATTAGCAATATTTCTAGCAAGCTCTGTTGTTACAATTGTCTTTGCTACAAAAGGATTTTTCGGCATCGTTTTATTTTTATGCTTACTTTTTATTATGTATTCTAATAATAAAACACCTATCTGATTTCCTGTTAAAACCTCATAATCTCCAGACGGTTGTTTTACCAATACTCCCATCCTATCACCATCCGGGTCTGTCCCTATGATTAAGTCTGCATTATTATCTTTTGCAATATCTAAAGCAAGCTTAAATACACTTTTTTCCTCAGGATTTGGATACTCAACTGTAGGGAAATTTCCATCAGGTTCTTCTTGCTGTTTTACAACACTTACATTTTCAAAACCAAGCTCCGACAAAACCCTTATTACAGGTACATTTGCACTCCCATGAATAGGTGTGTAGACAATCTTTAAATCTTTAGCGTGTTCTTTTATAATATCTTGATTTAAGGTAAGTGTTTTTAGACTCTCAATATAAGCATCGTCAACCTCTTTTCCAATCATCTCTAAAAGACCGGTTTTTATACTCTCGTCAATATCTGCAACCTCAATTTTAGTTATGTCATCTTGTTTTTTTATAAAATCTAATATTTTTTCTGCAGCATCTAAGGTTATCTGCGAACCATCTGGCCCGTAAACCTTGTAACCGTTATATTTTTTAGGATTGTGACTTGCTGTAATATTGACACCTGAAAATGCTCCTAAATGCCTTAGTGCAAATGAAAGCTGTGGAACCGTTCTTAAACCTTCAAAAAGATATGTCTTGATACCGTTTTCACAAAAAACCCTAGCCGCCTCACTTGCAAACTCTTTCGAAAAATTCCTCGAATCATAGGCAATAACTACCCCTCTTTCCTTTGCATTCGGATCAGCTTGTTTCATATAATCAGAAAGCCCTTTAGACGCTTTTCTAACGATATACTTATTCATTCTATTTGTACCTGCGCCTATTATGCCCCTTAGTCCTCCCGTTCCAAACTCTAAATCTCTATAAAACCTCTCTTCAATCTCCTTTGAATCTCCCTTTATTTCTGCTAATTCATTCTTTGTCTGTTCATCAAAATAATCATTTGTCATCCAAAAATCAAATTTTTCCTGACTATTCAAAAAGATCCCCCCTCAACTGTTTTATTCTAACACAAAAGTATTATATTATGATTTTTAAAGTAAATCAAGTTTGATAGATTAAAAAATAGGGAAAACACATAAATTGTTGTTACAGGTCAGAGGTATCGATAGAAAAACAACATCACGTACATTTGCCCAATTATCTTGGAAAAGCCATATATAAAAGTGCATTCACAATGG
>CAZTHU010000086.1:0-7813 GCA_964613575.1 uncultured Eubacteriales bacterium
AAAAACTTAAAAGGTTTTTTGTTAGTCTCTAGCATTTTTGCAAGTATGATTTTGCTAGTTATGGCTTTTTTCATATGGACATTATATAATGGAAGTTTTGAGGTTTATGAATTTTTAATAATGGGTAGTCTTTTTGGTATGGCTTTTATTCTTCTTGCTTTTTTAGTAAGTTTTTTATCAATGCTATTAGTGTATTTTAAAAAGGTTAGAAAAGGAATTGTTGCAAAATTTGCCTCGTTTGAATTGAAAAGTTTTTTCAAGCTTTTTGAAATATTTGCAAATCTTTTAAGACTAGATAAAAATAATATTCGTGGGTTTTATATAGATATAAATAATAGTATTGTAAGCTCAAAGAATTATAGAATAGGTAAGGATAAGATCTTAATAATATTACCTCATTGTGTTCAAAATAGTCAGTGTGATATTAAGGTAACTGGGGATATTTCATTATGCAAAAAATGTGGGAAGTGCGACATAAAGGGATGCTTAGATATATGTGAAGAATATGGTCTTAAGGCGATAGTTGCAACTGGTGGAACATTAGCTAGAAAAGCCGTTAAAGAAAATAAACCATCTTTTATAATTTCGGTCGCATGTGAAAGGGATTTAGCAGCAGGCATCTCGGATGTTTCAGGAATTCCTGTTATTGGAATTTTAAATCAAAGACCAAATGGACCTTGTTTTAATACAAAGTTTGATGTTGAATTTTTAAGAGCTCAAATTAAGAAAGCTCTAGACGGAGAGGGATAATATTATGGGGGTAGATATAGCTAGAGAAACAGCATTAAAAGCTTTAGTTAATATTATAGAAAAAAAAGGTTACTCGAATCTCGTATTAGATGATTATCTAAAGGATAAAGCTCTAAAGCCTTTAGATAGAGCGTTTGTTTCAGAGATTGTTTATGGAACTATTCGCTTTTTAAAGAAAATAGACTTTTTAATATCTCATTTTTCTAAGGTAAGATTAAAGAAGATATCGCCCTGGATTATGAATATTTTAAGGATGGGTGTTTATCAAATAGTTTTTATGAAGGTTCCTGTTTCTGCAAGTTGTAATGAGAGCGTAAAGCTTGGTAAAAGATATGGTCACAATGCCTCGGCTGGATTTATAAATGGTCTTTTGCGAAACTTGGCAAAAAATTATGAGGGTGTAGATATAAATAACGTAGAAGATAGGTTCTCTTTTGAAAAATGGATGGTTGATAAGTGGATTTTAGACTTTGGAGAAGAGTTTACTTTTGATTTACTAGAGTCTTTAAATAAGAAAACGAGTACTTGTATTAGGATAAATACTTTAAAGACAGATACTAAGAGCTTTAAAGAAAGATTAAAAATGAAAGAAAAGATATTTTCAGATGGAAAGTTTTTAGAACAAGCACTATATATCAATAATATTAGCGTGGAGGAGTTAGAAGGGTTTAAAGAGGGTGAATTTTATGTGCAAGACGAAAGTTCTATGATCTGTTCAAACATTGTAGATCCAAAAGAGGGGCAACTAATTTTAGATGTTTGTTCGGCACCTGGAGGAAAAGCTTCTCATATGGCTAGTATAATGAAAAATAAGGGTAAGATTATAGCATGTGATATCCACCCACATAGAACAAGGCTAATAGAGGAAAACTTTAAAAGATTAGGTGTTGATATTGGGTCAGTGAAAATATTAGATGCTCTAGAATTTAATAGTGAGTTTGAAAAAAAGTTCGACAAGGTATTAGTTGATGCTCCATGTTCGGGACTTGGTATTATTAGAAGAAAGCCTGAGATTAAATGGGAAAAAACCAAGGAAGATTTAGATAAAATAAGTAAGCTACAACTTAAGATGTTAAAAAATGCGTCACAGTATGTAGCTCAAGGGGGAGAACTTATTTATAGTACTTGTACTATGAATAAGCAAGAAAATGAGCAAGTAGTAGAAAGATTCTTAAATGAGCAAGATTATTTTAAACCAAAGGATATAACAGAGAATTTGCCTCAAGGTTTAAAGCCAAGAAAAAGGGACGAGCATTTTATCACCTTGTACCCTAATTTAGATGAGGTGGATGGTTTTTTTATAAGTAAGCTTGTAAGGCTTTAACAAAGGTGGGTAATTTTATGGAAAAAGATATTAGAGATTTAACGCTAGATATGATAAAAAAAGAATTAATTGATATGGGAGAAAAGCCATTTAGAGCTAAGCAAATATTTAAGTGGGTATCTCAGGGTGTAGATGATTTTTCGAAGATGACAGATTTATCTAAAACACTTAGAGAAAAGTTGACACTAAAGTTTTATATTGATAATATTTATATTAGTGATTGCTTAATCTCGCAAGTTGACAAAACTAGGAAATATATTTTTGGGTTAAAGGATGGAAATGTAATAGAAAGTGTGATAATGTATTATAAACACGGAATTACAGCTTGCATTTCTAGTCAAGTTGGGTGTAAGATGGGTTGTAAATTTTGTGCATCTACTTATGCGGGGTTTGATAGAAATCTAAACGCTGGTGAAATGGTAGGTCAAGTTTTAAAGATGCAAGAAGATATTGGTCAAAGAATATCTAATATTGTTTTAATGGGAATTGGAGAACCCTTAGATAACTTTGAAAATGTTGATAAATTTTTAGATATTGTAAATCATCCTGATGGTTTAAATATAGGTTTAAGGCACATATCGATTTCAACATGCGGAATAGTACCTGGGATAAAAGCTTTGATGACAAAAAGGCCACAGGTAACATTGTCTATATCACTGCATGCTACAACAAATGAGAGAAGAAGTGGTGTGATGCCAATAAACAATAAATACAATATACAAGAGTTGATGACTGTTTGTAGGCAGTATTCAAACGCAACAAAACGAAGGATTTCGTTTGAGTATGCACTTATAAAAGGAGTAAATGATAGTAAAGATGATGCACTTAGGCTAGCTAAGATGCTTAAGGGGATGCTAGCGCATGTTAACATTATACCAATTAATGAGGTTAGTTCATCTGCGCTTAAAAGGACTGATAGATTAAATGTAGAAAAATTTAAGAGTATACTTTTAGAAAATGGCTTGAGCGCTACAATTAGAAGGGAACTAGGTTCAGATATAAGTGCTGCTTGTGGGCAGCTTAGAAGAAAAAGGGTTGAAAAAAAGTCAGGGAGTTGATCGTTTGCAAATTGGAGCTTTGACACATCCAGGTGTAATTAGAGAAAAAAATGAAGATTGTTACTCTATAATACGAAAAGAAGATGACTCTGCTATTGTGGTTATTGTTGCTGATGGTATGGGAGGCCATAAGTCTGGCGAGCAGGCAAGTAAAATAGCTACTTCTATTGCACAGGAGACTTTAGAACAAAGACTTAGCGTTGAAAGCTTGTTGGCGACCGATATTTGTGATGTCTTCAAAGACATAATGGAAAAGGCAAATTCCGAGGTAATAAAGATTGGTGCTAAAAATATTAAAAGTTCTGGAATGGGAACCACGCTTACTATATTAGGAATACAAAAAGATCAGTTTGTAGTAAGCCATGTGGGGGATAGTCGTGTATATGTAGTAAATGAGAATACAATAAAAAGAATTACCACAGACCATTCATATGTTCAAGATCTTATTGATAATGGAACAATAACACCAGAGCAGGCGCAAAATCACCCTAGAAGAAATGTTATTACTAAGGCAGTTGGTGGTGATAAAACTATAAAACCTGACTTTTATAGGGGTAAAATATCTGCTAATGACCGCTTACTTGTGTGTACGGATGGTCTTACAAATATGGTTGAAGAAACTTTGATTTTAGAAATTTTAAACAAAGATATATCCGCAGAAGATGCAGTTAAGGAACTTGTAAATTTGGCTAATAATAATGGCGGTTCTGATAATATCACAGCTGTTTTAGCTAGAAGATAGTAGGAGTGAAAGTAAAGTTTAAAATTTAAGTAATTGAAATTCTTGTGATAGCTTATTTAAATAGAAGGTATATGCGCAAAATATGTTCGGTTTTTTGTTATTTGGGTTGTTGAAACTTATTAGTAAGGCGCTTTGGAGGTGTTTTGTATGGAAGGTCAAATTTTAGGTAATAGATATGAATTGCTTGAAAAAATAGGCGGGGGTGGAATGGCGCGTGTCTATAGGGCTAAGTGTAAGCTTTTAAATAGGCATGTTGCGGTTAAAATTTTGCGAAAGGATTTTGCAAATGATGATGAATTCATACGAAGATTTAGGATAGAGGCACAAGCTTCTGCTAGTCTTTCGCATCCTAATATTGTTTCTATATATGATGTTGGAATGGAGGATGAAATACACTATATTGTTATGGAGTATGTTGACGGTATAACATTGAAGGATTATATAAAAAGCAATGATAAGTTAGATTGGTGTGAGACCGTAAACATAGGTAGACAGATTTGCTCAGCGATTGATCACGCTCATAAAAATGGAATTGTTCATAGAGATATAAAACCACACAATATCTTGTATAATAGCGAGGGAATAGCAAAGGTCACAGATTTTGGGATAGCACGTGCGGCTGCTTTTTCTTCTGTTACAGTAGTTGGGAGTACTATTGGTTCGGTACATTATTTCTCTCCAGAACAAGCAAGGGGTGGATATACTGATGAAAAGTCTGATATATATTCTTTAGGTGTTGTTTTGTATGAAATGATTACAGGAAATTTACCTTTCGATGGAGATAGTCCTGTTTCAATAGCCTTAAAGCATGTTCAAAACGAACCAAGAGAGCCAATACAAATCAATCCCGATGTGCCAAAGGGGTTAAATAGTGTTATTATGAATGCTTTAAAAAAGGATCAAAATATTAGATATCAAACTGCGGCTGAGTTTTTAAATGATTTAAATTTGGTATTAAAAGATCCTAATGAAAATTATGCTAGAATAGATACTGAGCTTGAGAGTCAAACAAGGAGGGTTCCTATAGTGGGTGATAAGAATCAAAATGAAGATAAGGATAAAATAAAAAAGGTGAAGACTGAAAAGAAAAAAAGGCGTGGTAAGGCTGCTGTAATTTTAGGGTTATTATCCGCAATTATAATAATACCTATATTCGCATTTTTGAGTATGCAGTATATTGTTCCTGCGATTTTTGGTCAGGCAGCTGATGAGTTTGTGTTTAGAGATTATACGGGGGATTATGTAGGTAGGGTTAGAATGGATTTAGAAGATAGGGGGATAGAGGTTATTGAATCTAGGGTGTTTGATGAAGAATTTCCTAGAAATACAATTATTTCACAAAGTAGACAGCCAGGAGATAGTGTGCGTTTAACGCGGCTTACCGCTAGTATTGAATTAGTTGTAAGCGATGGACCAGAAAGGTTAGAGATGCAAGATTATGTATTGCAGGATTATAGGGGTGTAAGAATAGCGCTTGATCAACTAGGTTTAGATTATGAAATGAAAAAAATATATGATAGCAATGTTCCAAATGGAAAAGTTGTTTCTACAAAGCCTCCTTATAAGGCTATTATAAACCCAGATTCAGTTATTGAGGTGATTGTAAGTAAAGGCCCAGAAGAAAGGTATACAATGGTGCCGTATTTGATAGGGAAAACAAGAAAAGAAGCATATAGTATAATTGATGATGCTAATTTATCTTTAGGTAAAATATCGCCTGATATAAGTACTAATAATGCTGATGTAGTTGTTGAGCAATCACCTAAACCAAATACTCAAATTCAAGAAGGCTCGCCTGTTACTTTAATATTTGACACTCCAACAACGAGTTCTTCCCAAGAGGTTCAAATACAAAGACATACAATAAGGTTAGAAAGGGCTGAGCTTTTCCCAGAGGAAATTACTGTATTAGTTAAGCTAGAGTTTGAGGGTTCGATGGAAGATGAGGTTGTGATGGATGATGTGTATAGAAAGGACGATTTTCCTTTAACTGTTTCTGTGCCAGAACCCGTGGGGCAAAGAACACAGACTGTTATATACGTTGATGGCTTAGAATATTTACGCTCATAGAAAAAGGAAGGTTCCAAGCCTTTAAGAGAACTAAGAGGGAGGGATTTATGAGTGGGAGTTATCGTAATTGTTACGAAGGTTTAGTTGTAAGAGCGGTAGGTGGTTTTTATTATGTGAAAATAGATGGCAAGGTTATACAAACTAAGCCAAGGGGGATATTCAGAAAAGAAGGATTTGTGGTGTTACCAGGTGATCGGGTCAAGGTTACCTTGAGTGAAGGATGTGACGGTATAATAGAAGAGGTAACGGAACGAAAAAACTTTTTTACAAGACCCCCTATAGCAAATATGGATCAAGTATTCGTAGTTATTTCGGTTAAAAAGCCGAAGGCAGACTTATTGTTCTTAGATAAATTATTAATTATGGCTAAAAAAGAAAAGATTACTCCAGTTTTATGTGTAAATAAAATAGATATAGATGACGAAAATTTAGCTCAAGGTTTAAAGAGTGCATATGGGAATGCAGGAGTTGAGGTTATTCTTGTTAGTGCTAAAACAAAATATGGGTTAGATTCAATAGAAGCAATGTTGGATAATAGAGTTACTTGTTTTGCAGGGCAATCCGGTGTTGGAAAGTCATCTATATTAAATGCAATCGCTGGCAAGGAAGTTATGGAGACAGGTATTGTAAGTAAAAAAATTGGTAGGGGAAAGCATACAACTCGTCATATTGAATTAGTAGAGGTTGCAAAGGATTCATACATAGCAGATACGCCAGGATTTACATCCTTTGAGATAAAAGATATTACATTGGAAGATTTGCAGAATTACTATCCCGAAATCAAAAAATACGAAGAAATGTGTAGGTTTTCTATGTGCAGTCATATTAAAGAGCCTGACTGTAGAGTTAAAACCGCCCTTGAAGATGGAAAAATTGACGATGGAAGATATAAAAGGTATTGTGAGTTATATAACTACATAAAAGAAGAACAATTAAGGAGAGGTTTTTAATGATTAAGTTTGCTCCATCTATACTTTCGGCTGATTTTTGTATTTTAGGTGAAGAGATAAAGAAAATAGAAAAAAGCGGTTGCGATTATATTCACCTAGACGTTATGGATGGAAGCTTTGTTCCTAACATATCCATAGGCATACCTGTATTAAAAAGTATCAGAAAAGTTACCTCTTTAACCTTTGATGTACATCTAATGATAGAAAATCCTCGAGAGTATATAAAGGCTTTTTCAGACGCAGGGGCAGATATCATAACAATACATGTTGAGGCTTCTAAGCACTTAGAAAAAGATATTTCGCTTATAAAAAGTCTAGGTAAAAGGGTTGGGATTGCATTAAATCCAGCTACATCACTAAGTGCTTTAGATTGGGTATTAAGTAAGTGTGATATGGTGCTTGTAATGTCCGTAAACCCAGGCTTTGGAGGACAGGAGTTCATATCTTTTACTTTAGATAAACTAAGAGAGCTAAAGAAAATTATATATTCTAAAGGTCTTAACATTGATATACAGGTTGATGGAGGAATTGATGAGAAGAATGTAAAAACAATTATAGATGCGGGCGCAAATATAATTGTTTCTGGATCAGCTTTTTTTAATGCGAAAAATAAACAAGAATTTGTAAGAAAAATCTGTCAAAGCGATGTTTAAGTTTATTCTTATTTAACAGTTAGGAAATCTCTAAGGTGGAGTGTTATTTTGAGAGCTATTGTATTTTGTGGTGGTAATATTATAGATTATAGTTTAGTAAAAGGATTTATAGAAAGTGATGATTGTTTAATTTGTGCAGATTCTGGAGCAGGTCATTTGAGATGGTTAGATTTTAGTCCACATTGGTTAGTAGGGGATTTTGATTCTGTTTTGGGTGATGATCTTTCTTTTTTTAAGTCAAAAGGTGTATTGATAGAAAACTATGA
>CAZTHU010000087.1:0-7767 GCA_964613575.1 uncultured Eubacteriales bacterium
TATTGAATATGATATTGCTCAAATGGCGTATTCTTTAGGGTGGATTCGCCCTATCATTCCTGAGAATAGAACTGGCAAAAAGGTTGCAATAGTAGGGTCTGGACCTTGTGGTCTTGCATGTGCTGAGCAACTTAATACTGCAGGACACTGGGTGAGTGTTTTTGAACGCGATGATAAAGCGGGAGGGCTTTTAACTTATGGGATTCCAAACATGAAGTTAGACAAAGGTATTGTTCAAAAGCGAATAAATATTATGAAAGCTAGCGGAATAAGTTTTATAACTAATACGCAAGTGGGCGTAGACTTTCCTGTGCAAGAATTAGAAAAAGAATTTGATGCTATAATACTAGCTACGGGTGCAACGAATCCTAGAGATTTAGATGTTAATGGTAGAAATCTAAAAGGGGTTTATTTTGCAATGGAGTATTTAACATCTAATACTAAGAGTTTATTAAATTATGATATGAAGGAAGATGAAAAAATAAGTGCAAGAAACAAAAATGTTGTTGTTATAGGAGGAGGAGACACTGGGACGGATTGCGTAGGGACAGCTATTAGGCAGGGGTGTAGCAGTGTTGTTCAGTTAGAAATAATGCCTAAACCTCCCCAAAATCGTCCAGAGAACAATCCTTGGCCACAATGGCCAAAAACATTTAAGATAGACTATGGTCAGGAGGAATGCATCCATAAATTTGGAAAAGATCCAAGGCGATTTAGTTCTTTGACTAAAGAATTGTTGTCAGATGAAAATGGTTGTGTAAAGGCTGTAGAAGTGGTGAGTGTTGAGTGGAAAAAAGGTGAGAACGATCGTTACACTCCAATAGAGATACATAACAGTAAAGAAACAATAGTGGCTGATTTAGTCCTTATTGCAATGGGTTTTTTAGGACCAGAACAACAAATCCTTAAGAAACTAGGAATAGAGGCAGATAATAAAACAAATATAAAAGCAAATTACTCTGATTTTAAAACGAATAAAGAAAAAATATTTGCATCAGGTGATGCAAGAAGAGGGCAAAGCTTGGTGGTATGGGCTATACAAGAGGGAAGGGAAGTTGCAAAGAAGGTAGATGAATTTTTAATGCCTTAAAAGTGTCGTAATGTTAAAGAATATACTATTATAAATCTTTAGGAGGACTAGTTATGAGTAAAATAATAAAGGTGTTTGATACAACTCTAAGAGACGGTGAGCAAACACCAGGGGTCAATTTAAATATACATGAAAAGTTAGATATAGGAAGACAGCTTGTTAAATTAGGGGTAGATGTTATTGAAGCTGGATTTGCAACTGCGTCGCCTGGGGATTTTAAAGCTGTTAGTGCAATTGCAAAAGAGATTAAAGGCGTCACAATAGCTAGTTTATCTAGAGCTGTGCAAAAAGATATTGATGTTGCTTGGGAGGCTGTTTGTTATGCCCAAACCCCTAGAATTCATACATTTATAGCTACGTCTGATATTCATATGAAATACAAGCTTAAGATGACAGAAGATGAGGTTTTGGAAAGGGCTGTCCAAGTGGTAAGATACGCTAAGAAATACTGTGAGGATATAGAGTTTTCTGCAGAAGATGCTAGCCGTACAAGACCAGAGTTTTTACATAGGGTTTTGGAGGGGGTAATTAAAGAAGGCGCCACGGTTATAAATATTCCAGATACGGTGGGTTACTCCTTGCCTGGGGAATATGGGATGCTAATACGTGGAATTAAGGAAAACGTAAGAGGCATTGAAAATGTTGATATTAGTGTTCATTGTCATAATGATTTAGGGTTGGCAGTGGCAAATACCATGTCTGCTATAGAAAATGGAGCAACTCAAGTGGAGTGTACTGTTAATGGGCTTGGCGAAAGAGCGGGGAATGCAGCTGTAGAAGAGATTATAATGTGTATGAATACAAGAAAAGACTGTTTTGATTTTGCGAGTAATATCAAAACCAATCAAATTAGTAGAACTAGTAAGCTTGTTAGTAAGTTAACAGGTGTTGATGTGCAACCAAACAAGGCAATAGTAGGTGCAAATGCCTTTGCTCATGAGTCTGGAATTCATCAACACGGAATCCTGTCAGAAAGAACAACCTATGAAATTATGACACCAGAATCGGTAGGTATATCTAAGAATAAGATGGTTTTGGGGAAATTGTCTGGAAGGCATGCATTTGAGGATAGACTCAAAGATTTAGGATTTACCGACTTGAAAGAAGATGATATTAAAAAAGCTTTTGAGAGCTTTAAAATATTATCCGATAAGAAAAAAAATATAACAGATATGGACATTGAAGCTTTAATAGAAGAAAAATGCTTTGAGGTGGAAGAAGCGTTTAGTTATGGTTCGTTTCAAGTTGTTGACGGTAATTCTATGTTTCCGACGGTTACGGTTATGCTACTAAAAGATGGTGTAGAATTTGTTGAAGCAGCTACGGGTGACGGTCCAATTGATGCTGCTTTTAATGCAATAGAGCGAGTTACTAATATTGAATTTGAATTGATAAACTATGAAATACGATCTATTACTGAAGGTAAAGATGCATTAGGAGAGGTAAGAGTTAAAATAAAAAAGAATAATAAATTATATTTAGGGTATGGAATGAGCACAGATATCATAGAGGCAAGTGTTCTAGCGTATTTAAATGTTACTAATAAATACTTTAATGAAATATAAAAAGATGTGAAAAACTAACGATAATGTTATTGATATTCATTATCATTTGTGATATCATAAATATGGTTAGATTTTGCAAGATTTTTACTATAAAAAGTTAAATGTTGAGTGGAAAGATAATTACGAGAGGAGGGGTGTAGTATATGAGTAAACTCTTGGTAAAAAAAAGAAATGGGGATTTAGATATTTTTGATCCTAAAAAAATCATCGTAGCTATAAACAAAGCCTTTAAGAGTGTTTCTAATCAATCACAACAATTGGAGTTAGAAGGGATAGTCGAAAACGTGCAAGAGGTTGCAAAAGGATACCAAGATTCAGGTTCATACTTGTCAATTGAACAGATACAAGATTTAGTTGAAAATTCGCTAATAAATCTTAAATATCATGATGTTGTTAAAAGTTATATTCTATATAGAGAACATCATCAAAATTTAAGGGTTACTTTACAAAAATTTTCTGATTTATTAAGTCTTGATTATGACTCTTTAGTCATTACTATTTTGAGGGAGGTTCAAAATAGGTATGATCAAGATACGTATAATTTAAACACACTCTACCATCGAACAAGTTCTTTATACAAGGATAACATGAGTGATTCAGATGCTCTAGGCGTTCTTATCACAGCATCCTTGGAATTAACATCTAAAGAGGCTCCCGATTGGGAATATATATCTTCAAGATTTTTAAGTCACAAGCTTATGTTGCAAATTGAAGAAAATACTAAAGAACTCGCTCAAAACTCATTGTACGAAAAGATACGCCACTATTCTAAAGAAGGTCTTTACGGAGAGTACATGATACAAAATTATACAAAAGAGGAAGTAGATGAATTAGAGTCTAAGATAAAGCCTGAAAGGAATAATCTGTTAAATTATAGTTCGCTAAACCTCTTAATAAATAGATATTTAATGAAAACACATGATAACAAGATTATTGAATCACCTCAAGAGATGTTTATGGGAATTGCAATGCATCTGGCAATTCCTGAAAAGGAAGATAGGGTGTATTGGGCGCAAAAATTCTATGAAATATTAAGTAATTTGAAAGTAACAATGGCAACGCCTACTATGGCTAACGCCCGAAAACCCTATCATCAACTTTCCTCTTGTTTTATTGATGTACCAGAAGATTCACTAGATGGTATTTATAAATCAATAGACAATTTTGCTAAAGTTTCAAAATCTGGTGGTGGAATGAGTTTGTATTTTGGGAAGGTAAGAGCAAACGGATCTGACATACGAGGGTTTAAAGGTGTTGCAGGTGGGGTTGTTAGGTGGATAAAACTTGCTAATGATACAGCGGTAGCAGTTGACCAATTAGGTGTTAGACAAGGCGCAGTTGCAGTTTATCTTGATGCTTGGCATAGTGACTTGCCTGAATTTTTACAGTTAAAAACTAATAATGGAGATGACAGATCTAAAGCTCATGATGTTTTCCCTGGGGTATGTTATCCAGATCTTTTTTGGAAAATGGCAAAAGAGAATTTAGAACAGGATTGGCATATGATGTGTCCTCATCAAATTAAAAAGACAAAAGGATACTCATTAGAGGATTTTTACGGCAAGGATTGGGAGGACAGATATTTTGAATGTGTAAATGATCCGAATATCCATAAGCGCACTATGAGTATCAAAGACATTGTAAGATTGGTTATAAAGTCTGTTACAGAGACAGGAACCCCGTTTACCTTTAATAGAGATCATGTGAATAGGTCAAACCCTAACAAACACAAGGGTATGATATACTCTTCAAATCTTTGTACAGAGATTGCTCAAAATATGTCTCCTATAAGTATGATTACTAACGAGATAAGTTTTCAGGAAGATGAAACAGAGGTTATTGTTCAAAAGAGTAAACCCGGTGATTTTGTGGTTTGTAATTTAGCGTCTTTGGTTTTGGGTAATATAAATGTTTTAGATAACACTGAATTAGAAGAAGTTATCAAAACCGTTGTAAGGGCTTTGGATAATGTAATAGATTTAAATTATTATCCAGTACCTTATGCACAATCTACAAATAAAAAGTATAGAGCTATAGGTCTTGGCACAAGTGGTTATCATCATATGCTTGCTAAAAATGGTATTGTATGGGAGTCGAATGAGCATATTGACTTTTCAGATAAGCTATATGAAAGAATTAATTACTTTGCTATAAAAGCAAGCTCTGACCTAGCGAAAGATAAAGGTAGTTATACTTATTTTAATGGTTCTGATTGGGATACAGGAGATTACTTTGAAAACAGAAACTATAACGATGAAAAGTGGAACGAACTAAAAAACAAAGTTCATAATCAAGGCTTAAGAAATGGATATTTACTAGCTATTGCACCAACGGGTTCTACATCAATTATTTCATGTACAACGGCAAGTACAGATCCGATTATGCACAAGTACTTTTTAGAAGAAAAGAAAGGCGAAATAGTACCTAGGGTTGCACCCGACTTAACGGACGAAACCTTTTGGCTTTATAAAAGTGCACATCTTATAGATCAATCTTGGTCTGTGAAAGCTACTGCGGCAAGGCAAAAACATTGTGATCAAAGCCAATCATTTAATCTATACGTTACTACAGATCATAGCATGAGACAAATATTAGATTTATTCATCGAGTCTTGGGAAAGGGAAGTAAAAACAATTTATTACGTAAGAAGCAAATCACTTGAGATAGAGGATTGCGATTCTTGTTCAGCTTAGGAGGTATTTATGCAAAACTTGAAAAAAAGAAAACTGTTTAATGCACAAGGAGATATTGAACTAAATAAGAGAAGGATGATTAATGGTAATACAACAAATCTAAATGACTTTAATAACATGAAGTATACTTGGGTTTCAGATTGGTACAGAAATGCCATGAATAATTTTTGGATACCTGAGGAGATTAATTTGTCACAAGATATTAAAGATTATAAAGAGTTGTCAGAGGTTCAAAGGGAATCGTTTGATAAAATTTTGTCATTTTTAATTTTCTTAGATAGTATTCAAACTGCAAACTTACCAAATTTGGGGGATTATATACCCGCAAACGAGGTTAATTTGTGTCTTTCAATTCATGCATTTCAAGAGGCGGTTCACTCTCAAAGTTACGGATATATGCTAGATAGTATTTGTTCTCCTGAAAAAAGAAATGAGATCTTATACCAGTGGAAAACTGATAAGTATCTGTTGGAAAGAAATGAATTCATTGGAAATCTTTATAATGAGTTTTATCAAAACCCAAATCAAGAAAATTTAGCAAAAACTGTTGTTGCAAATTATATATTAGAAGGTATTTACTTTTACTCTGGATTCATGTTTTTTTACAATCTTGCAAGAAATGGTAAAATGATGGGCTCAGCCCAAGAAATACGGTATATCAACAGAGATGAAAATACACACTTGTGGTTGTTTAGAAATATCTTGTTGGAACTAAAAAAAGAAGAACCCCATCTTTTTACGGATGAAAAAATAGCAGAATACCAAGAGATGATCAAAGAAGGAGTACGTCAAGAAATTGAGTGGGGAAACTATGTAATTGGATCAAAAATAGAGGGACTAACAAAGGAAAGTGTAGCTGACTATGTTAAATATTTAGGTAATCTGAGGTCACAAGGCTTAGGATTTGGTGTTTTGTTTGAGGGCTTTGAAAAACATCCTGAAGGAATAGATTGGGTGAGTAGTTATGCGGATCCAAATCTTATTAAAACTGACTTTTTTGAGGCTAAATCAACAGCTTATGCAAAGTCTGGAGCTATAGTAGACGATTTATAGATTAGATCTATAATATCGAAGGTTATAATATAGAATTAATAGAATGGAGATGGTACAAATGTTAACTGAAGGAGCAAATGCATTAGATTTTACGTTAAAAAATGTAGATGGAGAAGAGATAGCGTTATCGAATTTTAAAGGTAAAAAGGTTGTACTTTATTTTTATCCTAAAGATGATACTCCAGGTTGTACAAAACAAGCTTGTAGCTTTAGGGATTGGTATGATGACATATTAGATAAAGGTGCTGTAGTAATTGGAGTTAGTCCAGATAATAATGAATCCCATATAAAATTTAAGGAGAAATTTAATCTGCCGTTTTTTCTTTTGTCTGATAATGAGCATGAAGTAGCACAGATGTACGGTGCTTGGGGAGAAAAGAATGTATATGGTAAGAAATCTGTCGGAATGCTTCGTACTACATTTATAATTGATGAAGAGGGTAAAATTATTAAAGTTTTTAAAAAAGTTGATACTAAAAACCACGGAGAGGATGTTTTGAAATATATTTAAATAATTGATTAAAATGTAAAAGATTGGAGATGGTTTTATGGAATTAAAGGGAAAAAAGGTATTAAGTTTTATACATTCGGACTTTGAAGATCTAGAATTTTGGTATCCTGTTTTAAGATTGCGTGAAGAGGGTATAGAGGTAGATGTTGCAGGTGAAAATGCAGATGAGACTTATAAGGGAAAGTATGGTGTTTTAGCAAAATCAAATTTAAATTTTGAGCAAGTTAAACCAAAAGAATATGATGGATTACTGGTACCTGGCGGATGGGCACCAGATAAATTGAGAAGGTTTCCAGAAGTTATCGATATCGTACAAAAATTTAATAAAGATAAAAAACCGATAGGTCATATTTGCCACGGTGGTTGGGTATTGATTTCAGCTGATATTGTTAAAGGTAAAACGGTAACTAGCACAGTTGCCATCAAAGATGATTTGCAAAATGCAGGTGCTAAATGGGTAGATAAAGATGTTGTTGTAGATGAAAACATAGTTTCAAGTAGAAAACCAATGGATCTACCAGTTTATATGAAAGAATATATAAATATTTTAAAATAAAGTGTAAAGATGTACGAGATATTGCTTTTACATCTACACAAGTGTGAACATTAATGATACCTGTAACAAGAATAGAATCTTTTAAATTTTTTATTGCCCAGACTCTTTCTTTATGATATATTGTTAAAGGTTTTAGTAATCAAATTAAGGGAGGTCTTTAATTGAGGGCAATAAAAAATTTATTTTTAAAGCAAAAAATGATGAGGCGCGTGTTGATAAGTCTTATCCCAGTTATTTTGTATGCTACTTATATTTTTGGGCTAAGGGTTTTAACTCTTTTAACAGTGGTCACATTTTTT
>CAZTHU010000088.1:0-7750 GCA_964613575.1 uncultured Eubacteriales bacterium
CTAATGCAATTTTCGGGTTTTTAAATATATTGCATAAGTTACTAGAAGAAGAAAATCCAGAATTTATAGCGGTTGCGTTCGATGTGAAAAAGCCAACCTTTAGGCATAAGGAGTACGAAGGGTATAAGCAAGGTCGAAAAAAAACACCAGAAGAGCTAACCACTCAAGTTCCATATATAAGGGATATATTGGGTATGATGAATATAAAAGTGGTTGAATTAGAAGGGTATGAGGCAGATGATATCATTGGTACTTTGGCTAAAAAGGCTTCTAGTATAGGTGTTTCATCTGTTGTTGTATCCGGAGATCGTGATCTGTTACAAATTGTTGATAAAAATATTCGCGTAAAGGTACCGATAACAAAGTTTGGGAATACTACTATCGAAGATTATGATATGGATGCAATTTATGAAAAGTACAAGCTACAGCCATATCAGTTAGTTGAACTTAAGGGGATAATGGGAGATTCGTCGGATAATATACCAGGTATAAAGGGAATAGGAGAAAAAACAGCTTTGCCTCTTATACAAGAGTATGGGACCATAGATGAAATTTATGAAAACATAGAAAGTTTAAAGGGTGCAACTAAACTTAAGTTTGAAAATGGTAGAGAATATGCAATATTAAGTAAAAGACTTGGGACTATAGTTTGCGATGTTCCAACAGGTTTTGATATGGAAAATTTTAGGAAAAAGGATTACGACAAGGTTAAGCTTTTAGAGATGTTTGATAGACTTGAGTTTAAAAGCTTGAAAGTCAAATTTTTTAAGGATGAAGATATTGTAGAAAAAAGACCAACGATAGAAGTAGAGCTTAAAGAGATAGTAGATAACGATGATATTAGGAATCTAAGACAAGAGGCTATAGAAAACGCAAGTGTAGGGTTGGTTTTTTGTCAAAATGAAGATAGTAACAATTTATGCATTTATGTTAAAGGTAATATTGTTAATCTGATTCGTTTAGATAGTTTTAAGGAAAATGAGGATTTGAAGGCTCTTTTAGAAGAGGAGAATATAAAAAAATATGTGTATAGTTTAAAAGACGTTGTAAGAGCGTTTAGAAATAAAAGTTTAAATGTAGCAAGTGGTATGTTTGATGTTCAAATTGCAGGTTATATTGTTGATTCTTCTTCGCAAAAATATTCGCTAACCGATTTAATAGATTCGTATTTAGACGAGTGTGTAGAAGAGCTTGAAACAAATGGAAATGGAGATTATGCAAGGGCTATTGCTGTGCATAAATTAGGTGAAGTTTTAGAGAAGAAAATCAAAGAGATAGGGTGTTCTAGTCTTTTTTATGATGTAGAGATGCCGTTAGCTTTTGTTCTAGAATCTATGGAAAGTGAAGGTATTAAAGTAGATAAGAGCGCGTTAAAAGTATATTTTGATGAGCTTAGTATAAAGATTACAGATTTAGAAAAAAAGATTTATCAATATGCTTCGCAGGAATTCAATATAAATTCGCCTAAACAACTTGGTGTTATTCTTTTTGAGAAGTTAGGTTTGCCACCGTCAAAGAAAACTAAAACGGGATACTCTACAAATGTTGAAGTATTAGAATCCTTAAAGGGTAAACATGATATTATAGATTCTATTTTGGAGTATAGGCACTTAGAAAAGTTAAAAAATACCTATGCTAAGCCACTTTATGAAATGATCGATGACAAAAAGGGTAAGATATATACGAAGTTTAATCAGACAGGTACGGTTACAGGAAGGGTTACAAGTGTTGAGCCTAATTTGCAGAATATTCCGTATAAGCTAGAGTATGGTCGTAAGATTAGAAAGGTTTTTGTGCCAAGTTCTAAAGAACACATATTACTTGGTGCAGACTATTCACAAATTGAGCTTAGAATACTTGCGCATATTTCAGAGGATGATAATTTAATTGATGCCTTTAAAAATGAAAAAGATATCCATGCTATAACGGCAAGCAGGATTTTTGGGGTGGAGGAGTCTGAAGTTACAGCTTTTCAAAGAAGTAGTGCAAAGGCTATAAATTTTGGCATTATGTACGGTCTGGGTGAATTTAGTCTCTCGAAGGATTTATCAATTACTAGAAAAGAAGCAAAAAAATATATCGAAACCTATTTAGGACAGTACCCTATGGTAAAGGAATATATGGGAAGAATTGTTGAATATGCTAAAGAAAAAGGGTTTGTAACCACTATACTAGGAAGAAGGAGAAGTATTCCAGAGATTGGGTCGACAAATTTCAATATACGTTCCTTTGGAGAACGAGTTGCCTTGAATGCACCAATACAAGGAAGTGCAGCGGATGTTTTGAAGCTTGCTATGGTAAGAATATCTGATGAGCTAAAAAAGAATAATTTAAAGTCCAAACTCATTTTGCAGGTGCATGATGAGGTTATTGTTGATGTACTTAAGACAGAGCTAGAGGATGTACAACAAATAGTATCCCATAGTATGGAAACTGTTGTTGATTTGAAGGTGCCACTTTTAGTTCAAGTTGAAACAGGGGATAGTTGGTATGAAACAAAGTAGCAAAAGGGAGTGTGAGTTTTGGTATTAGGTATAACAGGAGGAATGGGATCGGGTAAGAGTACTGTTACAAATATATTATATGAAAATTATTGTATTGAGGTGTTAGATGGTGATATAATCTCAAGGGAGGTTATAGCTAGAGTCGATGTATTGAAAAAAATTACTGAAAATTTTGGTGAAGGTATTTTAAACGATATTGGGACAATTGATAGAAAGAATTTAGGTCGGCTTGTGTTTAATGATAAAAAAAAGCTTAAGATACTTAATCAAATAATGCATAAAGCTATAGCTTTTGAAATAGAAGAAAGAATACGCAAGAATAAACAAAAGACATTTGTAGTAGATGTTGCATTGCCAGTAAAAGATGGTTTTTTAGATGTTTGTGACGAGATCTGGTGTGTTATGGCAAGTTTTGAAACAAGAATAAAGCGTTTAAAAGTAAGGGATGCATTCGATGAAAAACAAATAATTAATAGAATAGATTCTCAGCCCTCGGATGATTATTATATAAAAATCGCAGATAAAGTTTTGCGAAACGAAGGAAGTATAGAAAACTTAAGATATGCAGTTATAAGATTTTGGGAAGATTTTATGAAAGGGTGATTTAGTATAAAGAGACTGATTACTGTTGCTGTTTTGTTTTTTATAGCAATTTGGGCAATATATAGTGTGCCAATGTTGTTATTTCCGTTGAAATATGAGGCGTATGTTTATAAATATAGCGATGAATTTTCACTAGAACCAGAGCTTGTATTCTCTGTTATTAGGGCAGAGAGTAAGTTTGACAAGTATGCTAAGTCTAAAAAAGGTGCAATAGGGCTTATGCAACTTATGTATCCTACAGCCAATGATGGTGCAATTTATTTAGCGATAGATGGATTTAATGAAAAAATGTTATATGACCCAGAAATAAATATAAGGATAGGTTCATGGTACCTTAATAGGCTCTTTCGTCAGCATGGTAGATTTGAGTTGGTTCTGGCTAGTTATAATGCGGGAGGTTCTAAGGTTAGAACTTGGTTTTCAGGAGTGGACTACAGTGAATATTCAACAAATGAGTTCTTGAATCACATCCCATATCCTGAGACGAGAGCTTTTGTAAGAGGGGTTATGAATAATTACAAAATGTATCATAAAAGATTAAAAGAAAGGTAGATGTTTATGGGAGCAAAATATGAAAGCCCTTTTAGTACAAGGTATGCTAGTAGTAAAATGCAAGAAATTTTTTCGGATGATGTTAAGTTCAAAACGTGGAGAAAACTATGGGTAGCCTTAGCGAAGGCACAAAAAGAGCTTGGGTTAGAAATTTCTTCAGAGGCAATCAAGCAAATGGAAAAAAATCTGGAAAACATTAATTATGAAGTAGCAAAGCAAAAAGAAAAAGAGTTTAGACATGATGTGATGGCACATATTCATGCCTTTGGTCAGCAGTGCCCAGATGCTCGAAAAATAATACATCTTGGAGCAACATCTTGTTATGTTGGTGATAATACTGATCTTTTACTTATGAGACAAGCCTTGGAACTTGTTAAAAAAAAGCTTGTTAAGGTTATAAAGAATTTATCTGTTTTTGCTAACGATTATAAGGATTTGCCCTGTTTAGGTTTCACGCATTTTCAACCAGCACAGTTAGTTACAGTAGGAAAGAGAGCGTGTTTGTGGATTCAAGAATTACTTATGGATTATGAGGATATAGATTATGTCTTAAGCTCATTTAAGTTTTTAGGTTCTAAGGGCACAACAGGAACGGGAGCAAGTTTTCTTAGTTTATTTGACGGTGATGAAAAAAAAGTGAAAATGTTAGAGGGTTTAGTTGCTAAAGAGATGGGATTTAATAGTGTTTTCCCAGTTTCTGGACAAACCTATTCTAGAAAACTTGATTCAAAAGTTTTAAATGTATTAAGCTCAGTTTCCCAAAGTGCATATAAATTTGCAAATGATATAAGGCTTTTGCAAAACCTAAAAGAGATAGAAGAACCATTCGAGAAAACACAAATAGGCTCATCTGCAATGGCATACAAGAGAAACCCAATGAGAAGTGAGAGAATTTGCGCTCTAGCAAGACACGTCTTGGTAAATGCCCTGAATCCTGCGATAACGTCATCTACACAATGGTTTGAAAGAACGCTAGATGATAGTGCTAATAAGAGGATAGTTGTACCAGAGGCTTTTTTAGCAGTAGACGGCATATTAAATATCTATATGAATATCTCGGAAAATTTGGTGGTTTATCCAAAGATAATTAAAAAACATGTAGATGAAGAATTACCATTTATGGCAACAGAAAATATTTTAATGGAAGCTGTAAAACTGGGCGGTGATAGGCAAAGTCTTCATGAGAGAATAAGAGGGCATTCTATGGAAGCAGGAAAATCTGTAAAGCTTGATGGCGGAGAAAACGACTTGATACAAAGGATATTAAATGATGATGCTTTTAAAATTAAAAAAGAAGATATAGAAAACATATTAGATCATAAAAATTATACAGGTATGGCAAAAAGTCAGGTGGAGGATTTTTTAGCTAATCTGGTAGAACCTTTGTTAAGGGATTTTAACGATGAGGGATTAGGTGTGCAGTTAGATGTTTAGTATGGTTTGGAGGAGTGTTTATGAACGAAAAAAGCTTTCATACAATAAAGAACGATTGTTTTATGTTTAACCAAGTAAGTTATAAAGATGCTAATAAAGTTATAGCTGGCTTACCTATGGATTATACTGTTACTTTTAAGCCAGGCTCAAGATTTGGTCCTAATAAAATAAGAGAGGTATCAATAAATTTAGAGGATTATAGCCCATACTTTGATATGAATATTTATGATATTTCTTATTGCGATATTGGTGATTTAGTATTGCCCATGGGTAATGCAAAAAAAAGCTTGGATAAGATCTATGACGCAGCTTTAGAAGTTTTTAAAGACAATAAGGTCTTTGTTGGGTTAGGTGGTGAACATTTAGTTACTCTTCCAATTATCAAGGCTCTTAATGATGTAGAGGATGACTTTTTACTGCTTCACTTTGACGCACATAGTGATTTGAGAAATGAATATGAGGGAGAGGCGCTTTCTCACTCAACAGTTATAAAGCGAGTTGCAGAATTAATAGGAAATCAAAATGTGTATTCTTTTGGGATACGTTCAGGAACTGATAAAGAGTTTAAATGGGCAAGAGAGAATATAAACTTTTATCCTTTTGAAGTATTAGCTAATATTAAAAAGATTGTTGATAAGATAAAGGGAAGGAAGGTTTATATTAGCGTTGATTTAGATGTATTTGATCCAGCAGTATTTCCGGGAACTGGAACTCCAGAGGCTGGTGGAATATTTTTTAATGAATTTATTGAGGTTATACGAATTTTGAAAAAAAGTCATGTAAAGGTATTGGGTATGGATTTGGTAGAGTTAGCACCACAATTTGATATGTCGGATATATCAGCAGCATTATCGTCAAAGCTGTTAAGAGAGATGATGGTTGCTTTTTAAAAATTTTTAAATTATTACTGGAGGATGAAAAAATGATAAAGATTACTTTAAAAGATGGTTCGGTAAAAGAGTTTGAGGCGCCTATAAGTGTTGTTGAGGTTGCAAAATCTATAAGCGAAGGACTAGCTAGGGTTGCTTTAGCGGGAGAAGTGGATGGAGAAGTTGAAGATATAAGGTTTGAGCTGAAAAAAGATAGTAGTCTAAACCTATTGACATTTGAAACTGATGGAGGCAAAGAGGCGTACAGGCATACTACAGCACATATTTTAGCACAAGCGGTAAAGAGGATTTATAAAGGGGTTAAGCTTGCGATAGGACCTTCTATTGAAAATGGTTTTTATTACGATTTTGATATTGAAAAAAACTTCTTGCCTGAAGATTTAACGAGGATTGAAGAAGAGATGAAAAAAATTATAAAAGAAGACTTGCCTATTAAGAGATTTACCCTAAGTAGAAAAGAGGCAATTGAGTTTATGGAAAATGAAGGCGAAACCTATAAGGTAGAGCTGATTAGAGATTTGCCAGAAGATGCTGAAATTTCCTTTTACAGTCAAGGTGAATTTACCGACCTTTGTGCAGGACCTCATTTGAAGTCAACTGGAAAGGTTAAATCTATAAAGCTTACTTCAGTTGCAGGGGCTTATTGGAGAGGCAGTGAGAAAAATAAGATGCTTCAAAGAATTTATGGAACTTCATTTCCTAAAAAAAGTCAGTTAGACGAATACTTAGAAAAAATAGAGGAAGCTAAGAAACGAGACCATAGAAAGTTAGGTAGAGAATTAGACCTTTTTGATATTATGGAAGAAGGTCCTGGATTCCCGTTTTTCTTACCTAAAGGTATGGTTTTAAGAAATATCTTAGAAGATTATTGGAGACAAGAACACGAAAAAAATGGGTACCAAGAAGTTAAAACCCCTGTGATTTTAAATAAGGATCTTTGGATACGTTCGGGGCATTGGAGTCATTATAGGGAAAACATGTACACTGTAAATATTGACGAACAAGACTTTGCGATAAAACCAATGAACTGCCCAGGTGGGATGCTTGTTTATAAAAGAAAGTTACATTCTTACAGAGATTTGCCACAGAGAATGGGTGAGTTAGGTTTGGTACATAGACATGAATTGTCTGGAGCACTTCATGGATTAATGCGTGTTAGATGTTTTACTCAGGACGATGCACATATTTTCATGACCCCAGAACAGATTAAATCAGAGGTTATTGGAGTAATAGAGTTAATAGATAGGTTTTATAAGGTTTTTGGATTTACGTACAATGTAGAATTATCAACTAGACCAGAGGATTCTATGGGAACCGATGAACAATGGGACATGGCTATTGATGGTTTGAGGCAAGCTATTGAAGAAAAAAAGATACCATATAAAATAAATGAAGGTGATGGAGCATTTTATGGTCCTAAGATAGACTTTAAGTTGAATGACTGCCTAGATAGAACATGGCAATGCGGTACGATACAGCTTGATTTTCAGTTGCCAGAGAGATTTGATTTAAATTATGTTGGTCAAGATGGAGAAAAACATAGACCTGTAATGATACACAGGGTTGTATTTGGTAGTATAGAGAGGTTTATTGGTATTTTGACAGAGCATTTTGCTGGTGCTTTTCCTTCTTGGTTATCCCCTGTGCAGATTAAAATTTTGCCACTTATAGATAAGCACCATGAGTATGCAAAACAATTAGATGAAAAGTTTAAAGAAAAAGGTTTAAGGGTTGAAGTAGACTACCGAAATGAAAAAATATGATATA
>CAZTHU010000089.1:0-7724 GCA_964613575.1 uncultured Eubacteriales bacterium
GCTGAAAGTCGGTCTCGAAGGTAAAGCTATCTATTGGATAAATCGCTTTATCTTTCTTAGAATCAATGTACTCTTCAAAATAACTAGCAACTAATTTGTTATCTGATATTTCATTTATTTCTAAGAAGCGTTCACCTATTTTTTCAAAACCATTTTCTGATAAAATTATAATGTCATTTTTGTATAAGCCCAGATAATTTTCAAAATTATCTTCTTGAGTTGGTCTTGGCGTTATAATATTTTCAATAACGTTAACTTCTTTGTCTGTAAGATCAGGAATCTCGACTATTGTTTTATTAATATTAGTAAGTTCCCCATTAAATTCTAGGGATAATACGTGGTTATTGCAATCTTAATCATTTCCTACTAATGATCCAGAAAAATTTAGATTACTAATAGTGGAGTCTTCGTTGATTAAAATGCGTAAATAAACATCGCCTAAATATATATTTTTAGCTAAAGTAGGGATGTTGGTTTGCGAAAAAAATATTCTTTGAGAAGTAGTCTCTTTTGCTATAAATGAAGCAATTGCGTTAGCTAATGGCGGTATTTGGTAATCCTTTATCGACGCATATATTGTTTTTGTTCCATCGCTGTTTTTTTCAGCAATAACGTAATTTTTAAGATTTCCTAATAGCGCATCTATAATTCTTTCAATGTCTTCAGACGAAGAATGTTCAAAACTATTGTGAATAGGATTTATAACATTAGCATTGCGTTTGGTTTTTGAAACGGTATAAACGTCATTATCTGAGCTATAGTATATATGCTGATCTTTATCACGATAGTTTAGAAGATGTTGTTCTTCATTGTTTGGAGAATTGTTGAATGTTTCTTCTAATAATGAGTTGCTTCTAGAGTCATATCTTGTAATATTATTGCTAGAAATTATTTTTGTATCATTAAGCCTGACAACCACGTCACCTTTAAGGGTGAAATTTTCATAAGATGTGCTTGCTTTACTTGCTGTTATTTTTAATGAGTCCTTAAGGTTATCGTAACCAGTTTTGGATACAATATCGGCAGTTGCTGAAATTATAAGGATTATTAATCCTGCTACAAAGCTCGTAATCATAAGTATTTTTTTGCTTGTTTTCATAAAATAACAACTCCTTTCTAGAGTATATTAAAAGTATATGTATATTATAGGGTGTAAGAAGGATATTTGCAAACAAAAACTTAATTGACGAAACAAACTTTTTATGCTAGAATTTCTTGAAAATGGGAAGAGTGTGGAAGCAAGGGGTGCTTTATGGAGATTATAATAAGTAAGAACGAAGAGAGAGTGAAGAGTCCTTTTGAGGATGTAAAAAAAAATGCTGTGCGAACAAGGAAAAAAGATTTAAAGATAAATTCTAATAAAAGGATTGATGTTAAAGTTGATTCTTGGCAAATTTGTGCAGAGGGAAACTCATATTTTGTCAATAGTGCTGGATGTGGTGCTGTGAAGATTTTTGTAGAAGGTGATAAAGCTGAGTTTTCATTGATTTTTCATTGCTATGGTACACAAAATTCAAGATATGCAGCTAAACAAATTGCAGATTACATATTAAGCAAGGAAAAAGGGAGGGCTAAGGTTGACATCTTGAACGTTCAGCCATTTTCAATTAGCAAAGATGTAGCGGATTGTTTATCTGGGATAGCAAAAGATTTAACACAAAACTCTAATATTCAAGTAAATCAAAAGATTTTATGCCTTAATAATTTAAAGGGACAAAAGAATGCTAGTTTTATAAATATTTGTTTAGATGGAAGTAAAGAAGATATATTAAAAAGATACGATAGATTTGTTTTGAAGGATAAGCAGTTGGGTGTAGAAGATAGAAGAAAAAAGGTTGAGCTTTTTCAAAGGATACCAATCCAGTTTAGAACTGATGAATTTATTAAATCTTGGAGTTTGTTAGATCTAAAAGAGGCTGAATCTAAGGTAGAGGAAGTTTATAGGATTATGCATCCCTTTAAGGCTTTTTTGAGAGATTTAAAGAAATCATTTGATAGTTTCTTTAAAATATTATATGGAATTTAAATAGAATTTATAATAGAATTTAAAAAGAAATATTTTTGTTGACAAACAAAACTATTGTTTATATAATTAGCGTTGTTGCAAGTGTAAGAAATATGACTTTTTAAGGTTTAATATAGGAGGTGTTGCAGGTGGCTGTACCAAAGCGTAAGCAATCTAAAGCAAGAACGAATAAGAGAAGGTCTCAATGGAAACTTTCATTACCAAACATTATAGAGTGTCCACAATGTCACAAGTTTAAACTTCCACATAGAGTGTGTAAGGAATGTGGGTTCTACAAAGGTAAAGAAGTTGTTAAAGTAAGACAAAAGAAAGACTAATATAGCTTTAGCAGCAGTCTTTTGACCAAACTGTTGCTCTTTATTTTTTAGTTGTGGGATGTTGGAGGATGATTTCTTTTGACATCCTTAGTAGTGTTTTTGGAAGGTTTGAGTGGTTAGATGGATAAAATAAAGATAGTTAGTGTTGTTGCGGGAAGCATAGCAGAAGAACTAGACATTAGATCTGGTGATTATCTTTTAGCTATAAATGGGCAACAAATAAAGGATATATTTGACTATAATTTTTTAATACAAGATGAAGAACTCACCATAGATATTCAAACTAGCGATGGTGAGTTAGTTGAATGTGCAATAGAAAAGGAAGAAGACGAGGTCTTAGGTTTAGAGTTTGAGAATGATTTGATTGAAGATGCAAAGTCTTGTTGTAATGGCTGTATATTTTGTTTTATAGATCAATTACCAAAAGGTATGAGAAACACACTTTATTTTAAGGATGATGATTCTAGATTAAGCTTTTTAACTGGAAATTATGTTACGTTGACCAATGTAACTAAAGATGATTTGCAAAGAATCATAAATTATAAAATGAGTCCTATTAATGTATCTGTACATACCGTGGATAAAGATTTGCGTGCTATGATGTTAAGAAATAAGACGGCAGGAGATGTCTTAGATAAGATAAAGATGCTTACTAATGCTGGTATTGAGGTTAATTGCCAGATTGTACTTTGCAGAGGGGTAAATGATGGTAAGTTTCTTGATCAAACAATTATCGAGCTATCAAATTTATATCCTGGGGTGAGAAGTGTTTCAATTGTCCCTGTTGGTATTACAAGATATAGGGAGGGCTTGTATAAGTTAAAAGCGTTTGATAAAGAGAGTGCATCTGATGTTATTAGGCAAGTTAGAGCTCACCAGAATAAAAACTTGGATGAAAAAGGTACTAGAATGATGTATCTAGCCGATGAGTTTTATATCAAAGCAAACGAATCTATTCCACAATTTTTTGAATATGAAGAATTTCCACAAATTGAAAATGGTGTAGGTCTTATAGCAAATTTCAAAAGTGAGGCTTTGGAATTTTTAGAAGAAAATAAAGGTTTGTATCCTAAAGAGTTAGAGGATGATTTAAGTATAGCAACAGGTATTTGTTCGTATAATATGTTAAATGAGGTTTGTATGATTTTATCAGATATTTATAAGAATATTAAAATAAACCTATATCCTATTTCAAATGAGTTTTTTGGAAGTGATGTTACCGTTACGGGATTGCTTACCGGTGAAGATTTAATAAATCAGTTGAAAGGTAAAGAACTCGGAAATAGGCTATTGATTTCTAAATCTATGTTAAAGTTGGATACTGATTTGTTTTTAGATGATTATAGGATTAGCGATGTTAAGGATGGGTTAGATGTTAATATAGATGTAGTGGATAATTGCGGCAGGGAGTTTGTAAAAAAAGTTTTAGGAGGTTATTTATGTCAAGACCGATAGTGGCGATAGTTGGCAGACCTAATGTTGGGAAATCATCGTTTTTTAATTATATATCAGGTAGAAGAATATCTATTGTAGACGATTCTCCAGGGGTTACTCGAGATAGGATTTATACACATTACGAGTGGAGAAATAAAGAGTTTATGATGATTGATACCGGGGGTATTGAGCCTAAAACAACAGAGGTTATTTTAGAAAAAATGAGAGAACAAGCACAAATTGCAATGGATATGGCGGATGTTATCTTGTTTATGGTTGATTTCAAGGATGGTTTAACGTCAGTTGATATGGACATTGCAAATATAATAAGAAAGACTAAAAAACCGTGCATAGTTGTTGTGAATAAAGTAGATAAAGTAGGCCAGACACCCCCAGAGGTTTATGAATTCTATAACATTGGGTTTGAAAGTGTTTTGCCTGTTTCATCTGCCCAAGCGTTAGGTTTAGGGGATCTTTTAGACGAGGTGTATGACTTGTTTAAGGATCAAGATTTAAATGAAGATGAGGAAAAAACAATTGGAGTTTCAGTAGTGGGTAAGCCAAATGCTGGCAAATCTTCGCTTGTTAATAAAATTTTAGGTGAAGGTAGAATGATAGTAAGTGATGTAGCAGGAACCACGAGGGATGCTGTTGACTCATTAGTACGAAAAGGTGAAGACTTTTTTAATTTTATAGATACTGCAGGTATAAGAAAAAAAAGTAAGATACATGAGGATTTGGAGAAATATAGTATAATTAGGGCGTGGGGGGCTATTGAAAGATCGGATGTTTGTGTGATTATGATAGATGCTGTGGATGGAATTACTGAACAAGATACAAAAATAGCGGGATATGCACATGATAGTGGGAAGGCAAGTATTGTTATTGTTAATAAGTGGGATTTAGTAAAGAAGGATACGAAAACCATGGAGCAATTTAAAAAAAGTGTGTATAATAAGTTAGGTTTTATGAATTATGCCCCAATTTTATTTATATCAGCAAAAACTGGTCAGCGTGTGGATACTATATTTTGCCATATTAAAACGGTGTATGAACAATCGGTTATAAGAATATCTACAGGTATGCTTAATGATGTTTTAAATGAAGCTATTGCTATAGTTCAGCCGCCATCTGATAAGGGGAGAAGGCTTAAGGTTTATTATATGACGCAAGTTTCCATTAAACCACCTACTTTTGTTTTATTTGTAAATAGTAAGAAGCTTATGCATTATTCTTACGAAAGATATATTGAAAATCAGCTTAGGAAAAACTTTGGATTTTATGGAACTTCAATAAAAATGATAATTAGACAGAAGGATGATGATAAAAAGAAGGGGTGACAGTCATGTTAGATGTTCTAGTTTTTGTTATTGTGTTAATTTTGGGATATCTTTTAGGAAGTGTTAATTCATCTTTGTTTGTCGGTAAAGCGTATGGGGTTGATGTTAGGGAACATGGAAGTGGTAACGCTGGTATGACAAATACGTTAAGAACGCTAGGGAAGTTTCCTGCTATTGTTGTTACGATTGGAGATATGCTAAAAGCGGTAATAGCTTGCGCTATAGGCTATTATTTGATGGAATATTTTGTTGGTGATTTTTATGGGTATTCTAATGTTGGGCTTATGGCAGGAGGGTTTGGTGCTATTTTAGGGCATAACTGGCCAGTGTTTTTCTCATTTAGAGGAGGTAAAGGAGTTTTAACAACTTTTGCCTTTATTCTGATGATGGATTATAGGTTAGGTCTAATTTTATTTTTAATATTTCTTATTTTAGTTGTAATGTTTAGATATGTTTCACTAGGGTCAATAAGTGCAGCTTTTGCTTTCCCTATTTTAGCTTTTGCTATGAGAGGATACTTAGGTATAGATTATATGTTTATACTTTTTGCGTCTTTTGTTGCCTTATTGGTTGTAGTTAGACATTTTGCAAATATTAAAAGGTTACTGTCTGGAAATGAAAACAAGCTTGGTAAAAAGGCGAAAAATATTTAAAACTAAAGCCAGCCTTTTTCTGCGAAGCTCACTGTTTTTTCATCAGCTACAATAATATGATCTACAAGTTTCACTTGAATACAGTTTAAGGCGTTTTTTATAGTTTGTGTAGTTTGCATGTCCGCTGATGATGGGTTTAGACTTCCTCCAGGATGGTTGTGTGCAATTATGACATTTGATGCAGTATAGCGTAGGGCTTTTTCTATTACTATTCTTGGATAAACGGCAGTTTCGTTAGTTGTACCCTCAAAAAGAGGTTTTGCGATATTTACTCTATTTTGATTATCTAAGCATATTATAAAAAAAACTTCATATTTCTTAGTCAAGAAAAGATTTTTCACATAATCGCATGCTTTTATGGATGAGTCTAAGACGACTTTATCACCGTGTTTTTTATTTAGGTAGTATTGCGAAAGCTGACTGATCAAAGAAAGTAGAGTGGCGCTATTTTCGCTTATTCCTTCTATAGTAGTAAGGTCTGATGTTGGAGCATCAAAAACATTTGAAATACTTCCAAATTCATCTATTAACTTATGTGCAATTTCATTGGTATCTTTTCTAGGTATTGAATAAAAAAGTAATAGTTCGAGTACTTGGTGTTGTTCAAAAGATGATAGCCCTTCTTGGACGAATCTTTGTTTTAAACGCTTTCTATGACCTTCATGCATTGTTATTACTCCTTTCGAACTAGTATTTGGTATTAGAATGCACTCTTTATGTGGTTTAGTGATTTTACTTTTAGTTCGTTTGAGGTTTTATCTACTAGAATGTCGAATACATCAAACCGTATGGGGGTATTAAAGAGACTATTCTTTTTTATAAAAACTTGTGCTAGGCGCCTTATGTTTAATATTTTACGATATACAATAGATTCTGCACCTGTTCCAAAACGAGTGCTTTTGCGAGTTTTTACCTCTACAAAGCAAATTGTATCTTTGTATTTAGCTATTATGTCTATTTCTCCCATTCTTGAAAAACGAAAATTTTCAGCTATTATCTTATATCCGTGTTCAACAAGGTAATCTTTAGCTACTTGCTCACCGAAAGCTCCAAGTGTTTGTTTGTAATTATTCTTAATATTGTCCATAGTTTTTATCTAAATCACCTACAAAAACTAGTATACTGGCTACTACTTCGTATAGTTCTGGAGGGATTTCATCTCCTATTTTCATTTGGTTTAAGACACAAGCTAAGTTTTCGTCTTCAAACAGGGGTATATTGTTTTCTTTGGCTTTATTTAATATTCGTTTTGCTATATCACCTTTACCTAATGCTAATATAGTAGGAGCTAAATGGGATGTAGGTGAGTATTTTAAAGCAGCTACTTGCTTACTATTTTCTTTTTTCTTATAAATCATTTTAAACACATCCTTTATAAAAACTTAGTCAAAATCCACTATACTTCTAGGGTTTTAGATGAAGATTCACTCAATAATTTTGACTCTAAATTATATTCTCAGATCAAGTGAACCATTGTTTTGAGCAAACTCATGATTTATCGTTTCTTCAATATTTAAGGGGTTTATTTTTTCAGTAGTTTTTTTACATTTTAATTCAACTATTCTGTAATCTGTCTTTTCTAAAAGATTGTACAAGGTTTTTATGTTGTTTTCTACATAAGATATGATTTTTTCATTTTCTAATCTAAGACAGATTTTTAGATCCTTGTTTTTTACGTTTACAAGTGTTTCGAATCTGCCAATGTTTATAGTCTCTAGTGATAAAAAAACAGTTGTGCCTAAGTTTGTGTTTTTTGTGTTTTTTGTATTTTTATTTAATATATAAAGCTCACCGGTTTTGTGTTCTTTGTAATAAATGGGAATTTGAGCATATGTATTGTTGTTATTAATATTATTTAAAAAATCAAGTTGATTGTTAAGCTTAGAAATTGAAGTTGAGATTTCTTTTAATCCATCATCTTTAGAGGAGTCGGCAAGATCTTTTAAAAGGGTAA